>CAMJFC010000023.1 GCA_946404865.1 uncultured Prevotellaceae bacterium | reverse complement strand
CTCCTCCTCGTCGCTCTGACACTAAGGTATGCTCGGCCCATCAAAGGGCCGGCATCTATATCTACGCAACAGAGTTGCGATTATCTGTGTTCGCTTCGCTCACCGTGCTGCGACAAATTCCTCATCGGCCGCAAGGCCGACAATTCCTTGATTCCTATAATCCTTAGACTCAGAACCCCTTCGGCCGTGAGGCCGAAATATTCGGTATATTCGTGCTATTAGTGTTCGTTTAAATCCACCTCGGCCGCAAGGCCGAATAATTCAACATTGAATCATTCTTCATCGCCGCAGGCGACAATTCAAAATTTTTCGGACAAAGTCCTCAACAACTCGTCAACATTCAAAATTCAACATTTCTCCTTGATATGATACAGCGGGCGGTGCTTCACTTCGGTGTAAATCTTTCCGACATAGAGGCCTACGCCGCCGATGCTCAGCACGATGACGCCGCCGACGAACCAGACACTCAGGATGAGTGAGGCCCAACCATGCTCAGCCGAACCGATGATGAGGGAAATCAGCACGTACAGTCCGATGAGCAGACTGATGAAGAGGAAGACGACCCCGAGATACAAGATGAGATAGATAGGCCGCACGGAAAACGACGTGATGCCGTCGATGGCCAGGTTGAGCATCTTGCCCAAGGTGTATTTCGACTTGCCGGCCTGCCGCTCCGAGATGGTATCGTCCACGGTGGTGGCGGCATAGCCGATTTGGGGTATCAGCCCGCGCAGATAGAGGTTACGCTCACCATATTCCGACAGTGCGTCGAGCACCCGCCGGCTGAGGAAACGGAAGTCGGCATGGTTGAAGATACTCTCCACACCCATCTTCTTCTGCAACTTATAAAAAGCCACGGCGGTCATGCGCTTGAGGACCGGGTCGGCAGTGCGCGACACTTTCACGCCATAGACGATGTCGAACCCTTCCGCGTAAGCGTCGATCATCTCTTCGATGCACTTCAAGTCGTCTTGCAGGTCGGCATCGATGGTAATCACAGCGTCGGCGTCGTGACGTGCCTCCATCATCCCCGCCATGATGGCGTGTTGGTGACCTACGTTATGGGCCAGGCAGACACCGTGGAAGCGCTGATTGCGCTCACTCAACCCTCGGATGATGTCCCACGTGCGGTCGCAGCTGCCGTCGTTGACGAACAGCACGAAACTGTCGGCGGCAATCTTTCCTTTTTCTATCAAGTCATCGAAGAGTGCGTCTAAACGCTCTGCCGATTTCTCAAGCACCTCTTCTTCGTTATAACAGGGCGATACAATGGATAATTTAAGCATATCGTAGGGATTATGAATGACAGGTTCTTTTTTCAGGACAGTTGCTTCACTTTCTCTTCGGCAAACGGAGTGAAGGTGGTGAACTGATGTCCGCGTTGCTTCAGCATCTTGATGAGACGGTCGAGCCGCTCTGACATCTGCCGACCACTATGGTTGCGGATGATGAACGGCATCTTGAGTTCGGGATGCTCTTTGAGGTCGTAAAACTCCCACGGATGGAAATAGGTGACGAAATAACCGTCGTGCTTCACAACCCGGCGCACCATATAGTGATACAGCCACTGGGGCAGGTTGTGCAACGACAACCAGAACAGGGGGAATCGTATCCACGGGGTCACGGAGGCAGGTATCTGCAACACGCCCTCTTTCATGAAACAGGTGCGCGGGTCGGTCAGGTGCATATAGCGTCCGGGGATGAAAGCGGGATTGAGCGATGAGTTATACAGATAGCCGGCATCACGGATGGCCTCATCGCTCACGGGGAACATCCTGGGCTGGCGGTAGCCGCGTGATGACAGCCCTGTGGCCTCGTCGAGAATCCTTTTCGACTCGCTCACGTCGGTCTCCTTGGGTTGCCAGTGGTCAACGCCATGACATGCCACTTCGTGTCCTTCGCTGATGATGCGCCGGATGATGTCGGGAGCATGCTGCACGAAATTGCCCGTGCAGAAGAAGGTGGCGCACACACCATTGTCCTTCAGCACGTCGAGGATTCTGCGGGTGCCTTCCACCGACACCGCCATACCTTCCTTGAGCGTATCGTAGTCCACCCCGTGTTCACGGGGCACATCAAACTCTTCTGTGTCGAAACTAAGTAGAATCATATTATTTTTTTCGCAAACTCCACTTACCACATAAGCAGATGGAGATTTTTACTTTTTTACCTTTTTACTTTTTTATTCTTTTACTATTATACTTTTTCCCCGATGGATATAGACACCATGCCGCTGCGGGTGGATCACCTTTCTGCCATCGAGCGTATAATAGGCATCGCTGTCAAGGAACGGAGCGGACGACGACGGGTTGGCATTCTCTTGGGAATAGGTGTCCACCTCGTGGATACCACTCGTCATGGCGTCCTTCACATCATCGCGGGTGAGCACGTAATCGTGGTTGAACGCCTCGTTCCACCAAGCGGCATTGGCGTGTGAGTGGACGGTGCTCTTGAATGCCGCCGCAGAGGTGTCTTTGGTGCGGTCGTAATCATACCAAGGCATGAAGAAGAGCCATTTGGCCCCGCTGCTCCACTGCTGTCCGATTTGCGCCACATTGCCGCACTCGGTCAGTGCCACGAGTTTGTCGGGCGACGCGTCGGTGAGGAATTGATAGCAGGTGGTATAGATATTGCTGGCATTGGTGTTGTTATAGATATCCATGCCTACGATGTCCACATACTCATCGCCGGGATACCACCGATAGCCGTCGCTGTAGGGTTTTCCCCATGCCGACGACTGCGTCCACACCCAGATGAGGTTGTCGAGCCCTTTCTGCTCAAAACGGTCGTACATGACACGCCACAACTCATTGCACGCTTCGGGGTCCATGCCCCACCAGAACCACTGTCCACCGGCCTCGTGCAGAGGCCGCCACAACACGGGAATGCCCTTCTGTTTGAGGAGGAGCAGCAGGTCGGCCACCTTGTCGATGTCGCTCATCATGCGCTGGTATTCCGTCGATGAGGTGTTGAAGATTTTCTTCACATCAAAGGTGGTCTGGTCGCTCTTGGTGCCGTAGTAGAACGAGTAGCCGCCTCCGCTATTGGCAGGCATGTTCCAGTGCCACATGATGGCGACAATGCCGCCCGCATTGTGCCATTGTTCCACCACCGAGGTGTTGGAGTAGTCTATCCATCCCCCCTTCGAGGTGAAAGGCAGGTGGATGTAGTCGAAGCAGTTGAGTGCAGGCCAGACACCAGTGTGCTGGTGCACCCATTGCGCCTCATTGATGTTCCAATTCACATTGGCCATCGTGCCTGACAGTGTTTTCTGTCCATAGATGCTTTGCAGGTAGCTCATCAGTGCCTCTGCTTCAGCGGATTTCTTCATCGGTGCCGCAGCCACCATCGTGTAGCACAACCAAAGTGCAACGGTGAGGATGGCTGTTTTTGCAGTTTTGGCATTCATTTCAAGTCAATCTGTTGGTTTGTTTTTCCTTTGCGTGCAAAAGTACAAAAAAAAACTGAGACACCAACTTTTTTGCCTATGAATTGTTGCTCTCGAAAAAATGGATACTGATGCTGAAAAATGTGTCAAAACACTTGTGATATGTGCAAATATCACGGTCTGCTTTTACCTCGATGGGTAAAAGCAGACCGTGATGTCAGTGCCAACTCGCTGAGTAAGTTTCTATCTGACCAGCCTCTCCCCTACTGCGTTGTAGCGTTGTCCGGCACGCTCGATGACGATACGTCCGTCGAGGATGTATTTGCGCACCCGAACGTCGGTCTTGCCGTCAGTGTTGAGGTTACGGATGGCGGTGGGCGATGCCACGGGCACACGCACATACATATCGTAGAGGCGCACCTCGCCGCCGCTGTTGTTGTTGATGAGCGAGATATTACGGATGTTCTGGGCTGTCGCCTCGTCGATGCCAGCCTGTGCCAGCACATCCCAAGAGCAGTAGGTGCCCTTGCTCATCTTCGCCACATTGGCGGTCTTATGTGTTCCGTCGGCCAACGTATAATCAATTTTGAATGTCCGTCCACCCGTGATGTGCAGGTTGACGAGCAATTGCAACACACCCTCCGAGAAATTCCAACGGGCGCCGCCGTTGTTGCGGCCCATCACAAATGCGCCGATGGTGCAACCGCCGGGGATGCTGCCGTCGCTCTCCACATATGCGGGGTCGATGCGCGAGGGATGGTCGGCGTCGCCCGTCACAATTTCGAGCACCCCCTGCAGATCGTCGGGCAACGCATCCCACTCGTCTTGGAAGGGATACCAGTCGCCGGTGAGCACCCGGAACGGTGTCACGCAGGTGATGATGCCCGTGGTGGTCACGTCGCGCGGTCCGCCCGTCACGGTCACGATAAAGGTGCAACTGGCCGTCGGAGTGCCGCTGATGGTGATGAGGTTGCCCTCGACGGAATAAGTCAGTCCCTCAGCCAGTCCGCTTACAGTACATCCTGTGGCTGCGCCGCCCATCTCATAGACGATATCATCGATGGCATCGCCACGCATCACCTCCTGCACGGCATTGCCTGTCTTGCACTCTAATGTTGCCTTCTCGGGCACTACGATGTCGGCAGGAACACCGTCCAACTCGAACGCGCCGAAGTCGGGCGCATCGTCGTTGTAGGGGATGGTGATGTCATCGGCTGTGATCAGTTCCAGATAAGCCGCCGTCGCCTCCTCCAATGGCAGGTGCCGTTCGGGGGTGAAGCACACGATAGGCGTGCCCTTGTCTTTCATGACCGACCCGGTTTTCAGCCGTGCGAACCCGTTTTTGGGCAAGGAGCCGTCGGCCTCGCGTGGTGCCATGAAGTCGCTGACGCTGAGCGAGATGAACTCGCCGGAGTAGTCTTTCGTCAGGTTGGGGGCTTTGCCCACCTTCGTGCTTTCCTTGTAGGGACTGCACTGGTCGAGTGTGGTCCAGGAGTTATAGTCAGTGTTGGGCACCTGCACGCCCTCTTTATCGCCAGAGAGGAACTCATGGTTTTCTACGCTGGCTCCCCATCCGATGCAGTTGCGTATCATCATGCCGCCATATTTGAAGATGGTGGGGAAGCGGTAATTAAATTCATTGCTCCAAGCGGTGCAGTTGAAGATATACATGCCCTCGTAGGCATTGTTTTGGTCGAAGCCCTTGTGCAAGTTGCCGAACGACACACAGTTGGTCACCACATGGGCGCCGAGCGACTGGTCGAAGGCAGCGCCACCGGCCGTCCCGCCGCCGCCCAGTTTGAATCCGTTGCCGTTCTTGCCCACAGACCCGTCGGGGAAGTAGCCGGCATGATAGGCCCAGCAACTGTCGATGACCACGGGATGATAGACCATGTAGAGGTCCCAGTTGTCATCGCTGTTGGTCCATGCCCGGCAACCATGAAACTCCGTACCGGGACCGGGGAACAGTTTGCAGGCGAAACCGTCGGCATCGCCACCGTCATCCGTGCCGTTATACTCGCGGCTGTCGTTGTTGTTATAGGCATCGCAGTTGATGACGATATTGCCACGGCAGAACTGGTAACCAGGGTTGAACTGCGGTTCGCCTTTGGGCAGCGACTTCGTCTCTTCGATTTCAAAGTCTTTGTACATGCCAATCTGCAGGCCTGTGTCGTTGTTGTCGTGGAAGACACACTGCTCGATGATGTTGTACGACCCCTCCACCTTCATGCCGTTGTCCTCGGCATTGCAGAGCGTCAGTCCTTTGAAGTGCCAGTAGTTGGCCAGATGGTTGACGTAGATGCAGCGTCCCATCTTGAAATCCGCCTTGGTGGTATGGTACATGGCAGAGCCGTCGATGACCACGGTCTCACCCGGAACCGCCCAGAGGTAGCAGCGCCGGTCGGGCGTGGTCGCCTTCTCTGGAATCTTGATGCGTTCGCTGATGGTGTAGGTGCCACCGTGCACCCAGATGGTGTCGCCGGGCTGCACCTGTTCCACGGCTTTGTGGATGGTGAGCAGGGGAGCGTCGGCAGTGCCGGGGTTGTTGTCATCACCTGTGGTAGCCACATGGATAGATTGGGCGCTGAGCCACATGATGCACGACATGAAAAGGCAAGCCAGGGTCATCATTCTCATCATTGTTGATTTCTTTGTTTGTAGTAGCATGAGTAGTAGTATGTTTGTTTTTCGTTCTTCGTATTCGTCTTATCCGTGCGGCAAAAGAGAGCTGTTGGCACGTCGTTCGTTCAAGAATCAGACTCGGGCTCTTCATTTCGGTCCCATCTGCACCGGGTCGCCATCGACACCGATACCTTGATATACACAGGGGGCCACACCGTCGGAAGTCCACACCCAGGCCTCACGGTCCAGGTATTGTTTGATGCCATCCACCTGACGCTGCGCCTCGGCCTGCTTGTAGTAGCAACCCGCGCTCATGCGATAGACGGTCTTGCCTTTGTCCTTGGCACGATAGATGCTGACATCATCGAGGGCGTCGGGCAACAGCTCAACGGTTTTCTTGGCTTCATCGAGATTCTCGAAACTGCCAATCACCACATAATAGACGCGGCTCTTGGCACCGGGCACTCGCAGCGACTGTTCCTCTAACCCTTGTATCCGGGCAAATCCGCCATTGACATAGCCTTCCACACCGTCAAAACGAACCCGAATCCAACGACCCGTGGAACCCATATACTCGGCTCCCTTGCCACCCGTGAGCAGTTTGCCCACAATTTTGGCGGAGGCTACGGGCATCTCACGGATATTTAAGAAACCATCATCTGCGATGGACACGACCACAGGCGCATCTTGCGAAGAAACGGCCTGTACATCAGCATCCTGCTGTTCCTCGCGCTCATTCATGACCGCATTCTCTTGGTCATTGCGCTCTGCCATCTGTTCTTGAGCATCCTGCTCTTGTGAAGCTTCTTGATTGAGAGAGGCACCCGTCTGTTTGCACCCGATGGTCATCGCGATGAAAGCGACGGCCAACCCTATCATGTATTTCCTCATGGTCTGTTGAATTGATTTGGTGCAAATTTACACATTATTTTTTATATAGATGCACCGCAGCACCACTTTTTTGTCGGAGGGCACATTCTACAATTCTTCATCGCGAAGCGACCATTCTTCATTTTTCGGACAAAGTCCTCAACAACTCGTCAACATTCAACATTCAACATTCTATTTCCCCCACCCAACCCTCCCATGGGAGGGCTTCAACCCTATTCCAAGCCCTTTCCCTCTCCAGGGAAAGGGTTTCAACCGCTCCTCCTCGTCGCTCTGTCACTAAGGTATGCTCGGCCCATCAAAGGGCCGGCATCTATATCTACGCAACAAAGTTGCGATTTTTTGTGTTCGCTTCGCTCACCGTACTGCGACAAAAGCCACCTCATTTCGTCACTATCTCATCGGCCGCAAGGCCGACTATTCCTTGATTCCTATATTCCTTAGACTCAGAACCCCTTCGGCCGCAAGGCCGAAATATTCGGTATATTCGTGCTATTAGTGTTCGTTTAAATCCCCTTCGGCCGTAAGGCCGACCTTCCTTGATTCCTATATTCCTTAGACTTTGAACCTCTTCGGCCGCAAGGCCGAAATATTCGGTATATTCGTGCTATTAGTGTTCGTTTAAATCCCCCTCGGCCGCAAGGCCGAATATTAGGTTTATTCGTGTTATTAGTGTTCGTTTAAATCCCCTTCGGCCGCAAGGCCGACATTCCTTGATTCCTATATTCCTTAGACTTTGAATCCCTTCGGCCACAAGGCCGAATATTAGGTTTATTCGTGAATTACTGACCCCACCCCAGCCCCTCCCCTACATGGGAGGGGAGCTGGCTGACGCCCTTGGAATCACTAATTGAAGTGGACTCATTCATGTGCACACTCATTCATGAAAAATTCGTGACCATTTATGCACATTCATGTAGCGTCGCAGACATACCCCTTACCCGGCTCGGAGCTTATCAATCATTGTTCAAATCAATGAACTGCTTGCGATAAACCGACGGAGTGATGCCGACTGCCTGTTGGAACAACTTATAAAACGTGGCGGGCGAGTTGAAGCCCAGGTCGCTCCATATCTGCTTGAGCGGGTAGTCGATCTTGTCGGGGTCGGAGAGGATGCGGATGGCCTCGTCGATGCGATACGAGTTGACGAACTGCAAGTAGCTCATGCCGCTCTTCTCCTTGATGATCGTCGAGAGGTAAGTGCGGTTGGTGCCGAGCAACTCGGCCAGCCGCTCGCGGTTGAGCTGCGGGTCGGTGTAGAGGCGCTCCTGCTCCATCAATTGGCAGGCACGGTCGTAAAGTGCCTGTTTTTTCTCGTCGTTATCGACCAGTTTGTTGCCGGGGTCGCTGGGGGCATCGGGGGCGCCGGATATTCCGGATATTCCGGGTTCTCCGGATTTTCCGGATTTTCCGGATTCTCCGGATTTTCCGGGGTTTCCGGGGTTTCCGGGGTTTCCGGGGTTTCTGGGCTCTCCGGGGGCTTTTCCTTCGGGGTGCTCCATCAGGCGGTCGATGCGCTGTTGCAGTTCTTTCTGGTGTCGCACGGCGGCAGCGTTCTGCCTAACGATATTTTTATAGAGCCGGTTGCGGTGCCGATAGAGCACGTAGATGACGGCCAACAGGGCCGTGAGCAGGGCTACCGCCACCCCGAGGAAGATGTTCATCCTGCGCTGCGAGGCCATCTGCTGCCGCCTGAGCTGTGCCTCCTGCTCTTTCTTCTGTATGTCGAGCATGATGGTGCGCTCGTGGTTGAGCCGCTCCATGTTGATGAGCGTGAGCGTGTCCATCATCCTGCCCGCCTTTTCCATGCAGTCCATCGCCTGAGCGTTCTGCCCGAGCAGCCGACAGTTTTTCGCCATCAACCGGTAACACGACACGATTTTCGTCTTGCTCGATGCGGTCTCGGCGGCTTGCAAGGCCTTCTGCGTCATTTCGTTCGACTGCACATACCGGCCCGTGCGCGAGAGTACCTCGGCATATTGCAGGTAGGTGTCGGGCAACAGGAAGGGCTGATGCAGGCTGTCGGCCAGGGCTATCGCCTGACGCGCATAGCGCTCCGCCTCGTCTGTCTGTCCCATGTCCATCTTCACTTTAGAATAGAGCGTATAGACCGATGCCACATCGTCGTAGGGATAGTCGCGGTAGATATTGAGCGCCTCGCGCAGAAACGTCTCCGCCCGTTGGTTGTCGCCCGTGAGGTTGTAGTAGTTGGCTTGGTAATAGGCGCCCATGAACGTCTGCTCGTAGTCGTGCTGCTCATGGCCGTAGTCGTAGATGCGGCGTGCGTTGGCCAGTCCGGCGGTGTCGGTGGCGGTATGCGTCAGGGTGAGCAGGTTGCCATAGACGCGCCCCTTGAGTTGCTCGTACCGGGCTTTCTCGGCGTAGTCGAGGCTGCGGAAGAAAAACTGCTGCGCCACAAAGCGGTTGTTCTCGACCATGGCGTGGTAGATGCCCATGGCATTGGTGACGAGGGCGAGGATGGAGTCGTTCTCTATCTCTTCGGCCAAGTCGCGCGACTGGCTGAGCGATTGGAGCGAACCGCCGCCCTTGCCAGTAAAAAGCTGCGACAGGCCCTGATAGAAGAGGGCGTAAGCCTCGGTGCGCTCATCGCCGCGCGCCCTTGCTTGCGAGAGCATCTCACCGGCATAGACCGCCAGCGAGTCGTACTGGCACAGACTCCGTGCCCGTTCGCACCGCTGCCAGAGGTCCGTGCGCTGCCCGGTCTGCGCACTGACGCAGACAGCTGCCACCGACATGATGACAACAAGCAAAAAGAGGCGAAGCACACGAGTATTTGTCATTGGATGGAGTGTCACAGTACAATGGTCGAACCACATTTCAATCCGAGGTGCAAAATTAGCGCAAATCTTCAAGAAAGCAAAAAATCACGCCGAAAAAGTACCAATTTATTACTAAAATAGCAATTTGTCAGATTTGAAAAGAATAAAAAATGGCTGTTTGGCACAAAATGCCTATCTTTGCAAGGTAATAGCGATGACGCGAGGTGTAAACTATCACCCAGATGAGGTCAAAAGATAAAAAATACCGACATTTTATGGACATAACTGACAATTTGAAAGTTTTTTGCCCGCCGGTTAATTCTTTTTAACGAAATCTTTCACGCAAAGCGAGCACAAATCGCTAAATTTGCAACCCCTAAACGGTCTATTGAATCAAAAAACAACAAACAAATAAGCTTAAAATGAAAAAACTTTTACTTTTTGTGGCAGCAATGGCGATGACCGCCGCTCTGCCGATACAAGCGCAGGTGAAAATCAAAGCCGTGGCAGAGAGCAACCGCTACGACGGCACCGACGGCGTGCATGAGAAGGGCGACCAGATGGTGAGCGACTATGTGGGATACATCAACGGCAAAGCCATGTTCATCGTCGAGAACGGCATCTACTCTTTCAATGTCGATACAGACGCCGGCACCGTCTCGACACCCGTGAAAGACCCCGCCGTGAACAAATCCGACTTCTACAGCGGCGGACAGGTGACCGACCCCGACAAAGCAGCCTGGGCCAGCAACTTCAACCTGATGATTGGCAACTCGGGCGCCGTCTATATCGACGGTGTCATCGCCACCATCTTCTCGCGCGACTACCAATCGACCACCGACGAGGAGCTCTTCGCCGTGCGCAAATGGGATGCCAAGACGGGCAACCTGCTCGCCGGTGCGAACGACTTCTTCCACGCCAACACCAACATCGAATCGGCAGGCATGGCCTACAACCCCGTCGATGGCAAGGTGTATGGCCTGTTCTACCTGACAGAGCAGCAGCTGCGCAGCGAGATCACCGACGACCCCGACTTCTTCGTGGATGAAGACGGCGATGCCACCAGCACCGATGCCGGCTACTGCATCTGCACCATCGACCTGCAGACGCTGAAGATTACGCCTGTCACCCCCGGACTATACTACTACAACTTCATCACCTTTGCCATCAACGCCGAGGGCCGCGCCTTCGCACTGACCAGCGGCGGCAGCAACGGTGCCATCAACGCCGACGGCAAGATGGAAGACATCAACGGCAATCTCTCTGGCGCACAGCTCTGCGAGTTTGACCTCACGACGGGTCTGATGCAGATGATCGAGGTGCCCGCCGTGGATGAGGAGAGTGGCGAGCCCTACGTGGCCTACGAGAATATCTACCCCGCCACGGGCTATGCCTCGCAGTATCGCCGCCAGAGTGCCTGCTTCGCCGCCAGCAATCCCTATAAGATGTACTGGAACGGCTACTACAACAGCGGCAAGGGCATCAACGACAACGGTTCGTGGAGCTCGCTCTCTGACAAGGAGTGGATAACCAACGGCAAATACGACACCTGCATCTACGAGATAGACATCACCACGGGCAACTGCCGCCGCGTGGCGAAGATACCCAACCGCTGGATCTTCTCGTGCATGTGGGTTGAGGGCGACGACAGCTCCGACGGCAGCGGACTGGGCGAGTATATCAGCAAGACCGTGACCTCTGGCATCGACGAGGCGAAGACAGCCACCACCCATGCCCCGCAGCAGATATTCAACGCCGCCGGTCAGCGTGTGAACGACATGAGCCAGAAAGGCCTCTACATCGTCAAGGAAGGCAACGAGACCAAGAAAGTGCTTGTGAAATAAGAGGAGAATCTTTTCCATCCTACATCAAAACGGGATGATCAGAACAAATCCAATAGAAAAGTTCTGATCATCCCGTTTTTCTATGGTTATGTAAAAAAAAACGCTTAACTTCGCAGCGGAAAAACGAATCTACTAATAACAAACGATATGAAACGAATCTACACAACACTTACATTGATGCTGCTCTTTATCGGACTCCATGCCGCTACGGAACTTCATGAGGACTTTGAGTCCGGACTGCCCTCTTCTGCCCCCTCCGCCGAGACAGAAGTGACACTGCAGAGCGGCAACTGGCGCATCAATGGGGTAATCGGTAAGAAAGACAACAACAGCATGAGAGCCACCATGACCAGTAATGGTGCTTATCTCATCACTCCCGCCCTCTGCCAACCCGGTGCCATCACCTTCAAACACAGGGCTTCGGGCAACGGGAAGAAACTGCTCGTGGAGAAATCAACCGACGGAGGACAGACTTGGACGGAAATCGGCACATCGACCATCTCATCGAGCACGCCTTATGGCAGCAGTTCTTATGATGCCAACTCCAAGGAGGAGGACACAGAGGTCTATCTCCGTTTTACCTGCCAGAATGCCACCATCTATCTGGATGACATCCATATCA
This sequence comes from uncultured Prevotellaceae bacterium, assembly GCA_946404865.1. Classification (GTDB taxonomy): domain Bacteria; phylum Bacteroidota; class Bacteroidia; order Bacteroidales; family Bacteroidaceae; genus Prevotella. The sequence goes on along the minus strand of CAMJFC010000023.1, from coordinate 27,318 downwards.
TCCTCAATTCCGTCACCGGAACAGGTGGTGGGGGCGAGGGTGGTGGTGAAATCTTCCCCGGCAATCCCGAACCACAGGACACCATCGAATGGACGGGGCCGCACAGCACCGACCATTGTCTATATGTGGCTCCATGGGGCAGCGATAAAGGCGACGGCACATGGGAGAACCCCTTCTACAACTTGCAGATGGCTGCCGACCAAGCGACAGCGGGCGACACCATCTACGTCAGAGGCGGCACCTATTACCCCACCATGAAAAAAGACAATTCGAAAACCACGGTGCGACTGACCAAGAGCGGCACCCCCGAAGCCTGGTTCACCATCAAAACCTTCCCAGGAGAGTTTCCCGTGCTGAATTTCCGTGACCAACCGAAAATGGTAAGTGTGAGGGGCATACAACTCGATGGCGACTACTGGCATATCTACGGCTTGCACATTACCGAAGCGGGAGACAACGGGATGAAGGTGGAAGGGTCGCATAATATCATCGAACGGTGCACCTTCTGCTACAATGACGACACAGGGTTACAACTCGGATTCGGACACGTTTTCAGCGAAAGTCATCCCGGTGTCTCATCCAACGACGGAACCTACTGCGCCTACAACGATATCATCGACTGCGACTCCTACCTGAACTGCGACACAGACAACCGAGGCAGTGATGCCGACGGATTCGCCTGCAAGATGCATAACGGCATAGGCAACCGCTTCATAAGATGCCGCGCTTGGCACAACAGCGATGACGCATGGGATCTCTACGAGACCGACTTCGGTGTGCAACTCATCGAATGTTGGGGATGGGGCTCAGGCAAAGAGGAGGATTTCGAATGGGCCGGCCTCACGGGAGGGTCGTTCCAAGGCAACGGCAACGGCATCAAACTGGGCGGCAACGGCAAAGGCGGCTCATCAAAGGGGATTCACGAAGCATGGCGCTGCGTGGCCTTCAACTGCAACAAGACGGGGTCGGTGAAAGGGTTTGACCAAAACTCCCACAAGGGAGGGATTAAACTGGTCAACTGTCTCGCTTTCGGCAATGGATACGACTATATGTTTGAAGACTGCGGCGATGCCTCTGCGTTCTCTTTCTATAATAATGTATGTTTAGGACGCATAGAAATCAAAGGGCAGTTTACGGACAGCAACAACGCTCTCTTGACAGATACGAAAAACGCTTGGAAAAACGATGTTGTAACGACAGGATTCTCCGAGAATGACTACGTGAGCCTCTCGGAAAATGATGCCAAAGCACCACGAGCCGCCGATGGTAGCCTGCCCACACGTTTCGCACGGTTAAAAGGCACCTCGCTGCTCATCGACAAAGGGCTCGACATGAAAAGCGAGTTGCAAGACGACTATCCCTTCACATGGCAGGACATCTACGGTGCTGCACGCGACTTAGGACCATACGAATATAACCAAGAAACAACCACCAGTGCACAGATGTTGCTCACCCGTGCTGAAGAACTCTCGCTCAGGGTCAACCACCGCGCCATCGTATTCTGCGTCCCCACCAACGGCAAGGCACAGATTGACATCCTCAACACGAAGGGCATGACCGTCGCCCGCCTCGCACCGCTGGCAGTTGCCAAGGGCGCAGAATATTCCATCCCTCTCAACCAACACCTGTCAGACGGCATTTATATCGTCCGACTCTCCTTCCAAGGGCAAACCCGAACAGTGAAATTCGTGGCGAAATGATGGTTCTTATGCGAAGTTAAGGAAGGTTTGGGAAGTTAAAGAAGTTAAGGAAGTTAAAGGACATTAGTCAAAGTGTTCCTACTCCTTGATGATTTGAATAATGATCGAATTCTCAGAGTCTGCTTAACAAAACGATGAGCACGCGCCAGATGTCGTTGATGGTGCTGAGTTCGACACGCTCTTTGGCGGAGTGGGGTTCGATGATGCGCGGACCGATGCTCGCCATCTCGATACCAGGATATTTCTGGACGAAATAACCCGCCTCTAAGACGAAATGCATGGCCACAGGCCGCGGACGCCAACCCAGCACATCCAAGAACACATCGGAGGTGAGACGGAGGAAGTCTGAGTCGGGGTTCTCCTGCCAAGCCGGCGCTGACATCACCAACTCCGAGGTAGCACCCTGTGCGGCAAACGCCTCGCGGATATCCTTGCCCAAAGCCTCCATGTCGGCATCGATGAAACTGCGCGTGTGCGTGGAGACAAGCAGATGGTCGCCCTCGCTGACGATACGTCCCACATTATTTGATGTCTCCACCGTGCCGGGCATCGTCTCGCTCATCTTCACCACACCTTGCGGTATCTGCTCCAAGGCAGTAAGCAGGCCATCCAACGCCTCATCGTTGATGACGGTGTCCTGCGGTGTTGTCTTTTCGATATGGCAGCGCACATCGGGGTCGGTCGTGCCATACTCCTCGGCAATCCAGGCATTGAACGACTCCTCTTGCGACTTGACAAACTCTGCCGCCTCGCCCGAAGGCACGCAAATGACCATCTCTGCCGAAGAGGCAATGGAGGCATTGGCCTCGCCCACGCGGATAGACGACAGACTGAAGTCGTACTCATTGTAGATGGCGGCCAGGACAGCCCAGGTGAGCACGACAGCCGACGCACGTCCTTTATTGATGTCCACACCGGAGTGTCCACCCTGTCCTCCGCTGATGGTGATACGGTACCAGCGATACTTACCTTTGGGTGCCGGTTGCAGGGCGACCGGGATGCGGTGTAATTGCAGATAAGCGCCCGCAGCCCCTGTGGTGATGGTGTCGTAATCCTCCGAATCGAGATTGATGACCTTCCGCCCCTTCAGGAAATCCGGCGAGAGATTGGCGGCGCCCGACATGCCATCCTCCTCGTTGGTGGTGGTCATCACCTCAAGGGCAGGATGCTCGATGGTGTCGTCGGCGAGAACGGCAAGTGCCATCGACAGACCGATACCGTTGTCTGCGCCGAGCGAGGTGCCTCGCGCCTTCATCCATCCGCCGTCGGTATAAGCCTGCACGGGGTCGTTCAACGGGTCGTTCATGCCCACGCACACCATGTCCATGTGGTTGAGCAGTACGACCGGCTCCGACTGTTCGTAGTCGGGTGACGCCGGTTTACGTATGACCACGCAGTTGTGCGCATCCCGGTCATACTCCAACCCTAACCGCTCCGCATACTGACAGAGGAAATCGGCCACGCGTTCCTCATGGTGTGAGGGACGTGGTATCTGGTTCAATTGTTTGAAAATCTCGAATACCGCATCTACGGGCGGCAGAACAAATTCACAATTCGACATAGTTATTTCTTTTTGATATCTGCTGCAAATGTAGTCAAAATTTCGAATTTATAGGCTTTTTCTATCAAGAAAATGAGTTTTTGTTTTGTTGGGAGTGTGGACAATAGTTTTTTAGGAGTGAAGGAGTGGAGGAGTGAAGGAGTGAAGACGATAGTTTTGGGGAGTTTGGGAGTTTGGAAAATAGTTATTTGGGAGTGGTAAGCATGAAACGCTGGAGGTCGGTGAGTGGTGCGGCATGAAGGCGTGCAGCAAACTCACCGCTGCTGACAGGTGAGAGGTGCCATTGGCGGGCGATGACGCCGACAGTGGTCTTTTCGGGGTTCGACACATCCGCCACACTGCCATCGAAAGGTCGGGCAAGGGCGTCTGCCACCCATTGTGCCGACAAATCCACGGGCGACATATCGACCTCGACATCCGCCATGTTCGCGGGATAGCATCCCATGGTCTGCAAGGCCTGACTGAGCGCATAAAAGGCGTTCGTATCAGGATAACGCTGAAAGACACCGTCACGCTGACGGGCGGTGAGGTTGCCCACACGGAGTATCTGCGCGTGTAACCCCTGCTCACGAATGGCCTCAGTGACCACGTTCTCCGCCTCGGCCTTGGAAAGGAGATAAGGAGTGAGGCGCCCAGATGACAGTCCGCGCTCAGATGACAGTCCGCGCTCATATTCTTGTCCCAAAGAAATGGTGGAGATATGTGTCATGTGCAGATGGTGACGCAGACAAAAGTCAATGACATGGCGCGTACCCTCCACATTGGTCCGATGGAGTTGGTCGCCCGGGGCATACTGACGCACATCGGCAGCGCAATGAATGAGGAGTCCCGCCCCTGTCCCCTCGCGAACGAGGGACATAGATGCCAACGAAGGGGCGGTGATGTCGGCGGCAATGACGGTGAGGGTGGAGGGTGAAGGATGGGGGGAGTCGGGGAAATACCACTGCCAAACGTCGAGAAGACGGGCGAACGCCTGTTTATCGTCAGTGGCACGAACCAAGCACGCCACATGACACCCCCTTCCCAATAATTCCCACAGTACATGGATGCCTAAGAATCCCGTAGCACCGGTTAAAAACGTGGAATGTGGAACATGGAGCGTGGAGTGTGAAACATCGAACGTGGAATGTGCAATATTGGATGTGGTATTTGATGCTACTTCCTGACGGACGCGGCACGCCGCGTCCCTACTTGTAGATGTGGTATTTTCCTGCCCCATGTCCCTTGCACCCTGCTCCAATGAAGCACCCTGCACCAATGAAGCCACCTGCACCAACGAAGCCACCGTGGGATGCTCAAAGATTTGGTCGTAAGTAAGCCGCAACCCTTGTTCTGCCGCCGCTGTGAGCAGGTGGATGGCAGTGAGCGAGGTGCCTCCGAGGGCAAAGAAATCGTCAGTAACCCCTACCCTCTCTACGCCCAACACCCGGGCAAAGATGCCACACCACTGCCGCTCAAGTTCCGTGGTCGGTGCCACATAGTCTGCCTCTGACGTCAACCCCGTGATAGCCGGCAATGAGTCCGTATCCACCTTGTCGGATGAAGTGACGGGCAAACGGTCCATCTGCAGATAAGCCACAGGAACCATATATGCGGGCAGTGCCGCCGACAACGCGGTTTTCATCTCTGCGGGCGTGATGACCTTGTTGGCCGAGAAATAAGCGCAGAGTTGCTCCTGTCCGCCGACGGGGCGCACCACGACAACGGCTTGCTGCACCCCCGGAATGCGCAAGAGGGCACACTCCACTTGTCCCGGTTCGATGCGGTAGCCCCGCAATTTCACCTGCCGGTCGATGCGCCCCATGAACTCCAACAGGCCTTCGTCGTTCCACCGTGCCAGGTCGCCCGTATGATAGACACGCCCTTCGGTGAAACGGCAAGCGGTGAACTTCTGTGCGGTGAGCGCCGCATCGCCCCAATAGCCTTCAGCCATCTGCGGACCTGCCAACCACAATTCGCCCGTGGCTCCTTGCGGCAACAGATGTCCCTCAACGTCAACGACATACGCCGAGAGATCGGGCAAAGGACGTCCGATGGGGATGGTGTCGTAATGACGACCCGGTTCCAGTTCATAATAGGTGGCGTCAACCGTCATTTCCGTCGGTCCGTAGGTATTGATGACCCGTCCCCTGCAGTGCGGTGCCACCATCAGCCGCTCACCACCCAGACAGAGGTAGTCGAGGGGCAGGTCATAACGCTCTGCCATCATCACCCCCCACTGGGTGGTCATGCAACAGCCCGTGATGCCATGGTCGATGAGATACTGGCAGAGACGGTCGGGGTCGCGTCGTATGGGTTCGGGCACGATGAACAGTTGTCCGCCCGTGGTGAGCACAGGGAAGAGGTCTTCCACCGACGCATCGAACGCCACAGAGGCATGACAGGCAATCCGGCTCTGTGACGTGAGTTGCCATGCACGCACGATGAAGTGGATGAAATGGGTCAAAGCCCGTTGCGACACCATCACCCCTTTCGGAGTGCCCGTGGAACCCGAAGTGTACATGATGTAAGCCAAATCTGGGGAGTGAAGGAGTGAAGGAGTGGAGGAGTGAAGGAGAACGTTGGGGGAGTGAAGGAGATTGTTTGGGGAGTGAAGACAATTGTTGGGGGAGTGAAGGAGATTGTTGGGGGAGTGAAGGAGTGGAGGAGTGGAGGAGTGAAGACAATAGTCTGTTTGATGAGTATTCTCTTGCCCCTTGCTCCCTGCCCCTTGCCCCGAAATTACCTCTTGCCCCATACCTCTTACCTCTATACATGCCCCGATGCGCCATGCGGCGATGACGGCGATGAGGAACGCTTGGGTCTGTTCCGCCTTGACGGGGATGATATCGCCTGCGGCGTAACCCTGGCGTGTCCATTGCGTGGCTTTTTCCGCCGTCCGCTCCGCCAGTTCATGATAGGTGAGCGAGCCTGAGACATCGGTCACCGCGACAGCATCGGGTTTCAGAGCCGCTTGGCGGAGAAAGAGGCGGAGAAAAGTGTCGTTTTCCTCGTATTCCATCTTTTCGCCTTGCGACAGTGTGAGGAGCCGTTGCCCCTCCGCTTCACTGACAATGGCGATGTCGGCCAGTAGCGCCTCGGGGTGCGCCATCATATTGCCTGCGGTCCACACCACAGCATCGGCAAGCGCTTGTAAGGTGAAAGCACTATTGAGCGCCTCACTCGACTCCATCCTCACCTCATACCGACTGTCGGTGACATACACCATGCAACTCAGGTCGTTACGGGTCATGGGCGGGGGCAACTGCCACCCCTGCACCGAACAACCGTCTAAAGTGACCAACTCCTGCACGGTGGCTTGGAAGCCGAACGCCACATCCGGTGTCACCTCCATGTCGCGGCAGAAATGAGTGAAAGGATAGGCGGCATGGCGGATGGTGCTGTTCAACTCGCTCCGCATCGAACGGACATAATCGATGACCGTAGCACTCCCGGCATGAGGTTCTGCTCGAGCCCCACACGTGTCGGCGATGACCGGAGCCGACCGGACAAACATACCGTAGGCATCGGCATACTGACGACCGCGCCGACCGTGGTTGATGACGGTAAAGGCGATGCGCCGCTGACGGCACCAACGGGCCATGACCAGTCCGAAGGCACCCAACCACAACAGATTGGGAGTCAGCCCGTTAACCGCGCACCACTCATCCACACGCTGCCGGTCGAGAAACGACGACCGGCGCAGGGTGGCCCCCATGCCTCAGAGGTCTCGGCCGACAAACGGGCAAACGGCACATCGCGGAAACGCGCCCGTTGGTGTTCGGCAGCCCGCTGGTAATCATCGGTCAGACAACGAGCCTGCTCCTCGTCGGCCATCTGATAAAGGGAACCCGTGGCGGGCAGGAGCGGTAACCCCTGATAAGCACATGGCAGGTCGATGCCGAGCAGACTGTGAACAATCGTCAGACCATCGGCGATGACGTGGTGCATATCAATCAGCAGATAATGAAACTGCGGCGTCTCGATGACAGCAAAGCGCGCCAGAGGTTCGCTGCCATCGATGGCAAAGGGACGAACGAAATCCTGGTAGATAAAATGACGCGCCTCGTCGTCGCTCATTCGCATCCGCTTCACCCGTACAGGCATCTGCATGTCAGCATATTGACAGGGACGGCCGTCAGAATCCGTGCAGATGCGCGTATGCAACATCTCACGGGTGTCGGCTATCCGCTGCAGGGCTGCCGCCAACCGGTCGGCATCAATCGTGCGGGGGAACGGCACGACTGAAGGCAGATTATAGCCTGTGGTCTGCGGATAGGCAGCCCACCCGGCATAGACGCCCATTTGCGGAGAGGAGAGAGGATACATCAGTGATCGGCAAGCGGTGAATAGTCAATGAAAAATGATATAATAACGATGAACAGACCATGTAAAACACGGTTATTCTTCTTTTCTTGCATCCATCAAACTGAACGTTGCGGGCAAGTGCGAGAGTTCCACCTCGTAGGCGCGCTCCTCATCGGTATTATATTTCAAAATCCATGAACGCGGGAGGGGTTTCCAAGCGATGCTGTCATCGGGTTGGATGTCTGTGCTCCGAATGGCAACGGTCGATTCCATGTTGGAGAAGCCGCCACCCGTCTCGCGGGTGAACTCCTCCGACGACTCATCACTCTCGTTATCATCGGTTTTGAAAAAGAACTTATATGCGATGTCGGCAGGATGCCACGAACCGTCGGTCTCAGCGTATGTGACACGGTAATCGACCATCCAGTCGAGAATCTTATAACCGCTGATGATGCGTGCCATGCTCAACATGAAGTCGGACACACGCAGGTGTTTGTTGGCTTTCAGTCCGAGGTGGCGCTGGGCGGAGAGGATGACACACCGCGCCGTGTCGATGACGAAACGTCCGCGGTCGTCGGTATATTTCTTGCCACGGAACACCAACGACACCTCATTTTTCTCCCCTTCGTAATCGTAATCGACGAAAAAGCGGTGCTGGCTGATGAACTTACTATCCAACTCATCCACGAAATCCTCGTATAGCATCCGCCTCAGGTTGGCCACATCGGTCAGTTTCGTGCTGTCCACCGACGTGATGTGTCCCGTCAGGGGGTGGATGGCATAGCCCTTCGTATCGGGCGAGGGCATGCGCAGCCAGCCGTCGGTCTGGTAATGGTAATACTCATTGCCGCTGATGCTCTGTGAGGTATAGTCGTAGTGCAGCACCTGACGGCGGTTGTGATAACGCCGCTCTTTCTCACGCACGAACTGTTTCAGTTTTTTGCGTATCCACGCGGGTTCACCGCTATAGACGGTCACCTCGCTCACCACCCGTACCAAAGGTTCCAAAAACACAGTGTCGGGCAAGCGCGTGAGCACTTGTTTCTCATAATTGAGGTGCGACACGGTAAGGCGGTGGAAAGGAAAGGTGACCTCTGCCCTGCCCTGCCCGTCGGCCACGACGGAGCGGAACTTGCCTCCCTCCTTGGCATAAAGGTTGGCATGCTCGACAGGTTGCCGGCTGACACGATCGGCAACCACCGTCCGCTGTGCCATCCCAACGATAACGAACAACAGGCCGGCAACTATGAAATAACATCTTTTTTGCATCATTTGGCAAAAGTACAAAAAAAAGATGTAACTTTGCACCCAAAACAAAAAAACATCAAAACATGGAACAGAAAAAGTATAAACGTACTACCGTGACATCCGCACTGCCTTATGCCAATGGCGGAGTACATATCGGACACTTAGCCGGCGTGTATGTGCCGGCCGACATCTACGTGCGCTACCTGCGCCTGAAAAAACAAGACGTACTCTTCATCGGCGGCAGCGATGAGCACGGTGTGCCCATCACCATCCGCGCCCGCAAGGAGGGCATCACCCCGCAAGACGTGGTGGACCGCTACCACACGCTCATCAAGAAGAGTTTTGAGGAGTTCGGCATCTCGTTCGACATCTACAGCCGCACCACCTCGAAAACGCACCATCAGTTTGCTGCCGATTGGTTCCGCAAGCTCTACGACGAGGGCAAACTGACCGAGGAGACGACCACGCAACTCTACGACGAGGAGGCCAAACAGTTCCTCGCCGACCGCTATGTGACGGGCGAATGTCCTTACTGCCACAATGAGAACGCCTACGGCGACCAGTGCGAGAAATGCGGACGCGACCTCTCCCCCACCGAGCTGATCAACCCCAAATCGACCATCAGCGGCAGCACGCCCGTGCTGAAAGAGACGAAAAACTGGTACCTGCCCCTGAACAACTATCAGGAGTGGCTGAAACAGTGGATTTTGGAAGGTCACAAAGAGTGGCGCCCGAATGTCTATGGCCAGTGCAAGTCATGGCTTGACATGGACCTGCAGCCCCGCGCCATGACACGCGACCTCGACTGGGGCATCCCCGTACCTGTAGAGGGTGCCGAGGGTAAGGTGCTCTACGTGTGGTTCGACGCGCCCATCGGCTATGTGTCGAACACGGTCGAGTTGTGCGAAAAAGAGCCTGAGCGTTGGGGCACCTGGCAACAGTGGTGGCAAGACGACGACACCCGTCTGGTGCATTTCATCGGCAAGGACAACATCGTGTTCCACTGCATCATCTTCCCCGTCATGATGAAAGCTCACGGACAGTATATCATGCCCGACAACGTACCCGCCAATGAGTTCCTGAACTTAGAGGATGACAAAATCTCCACCTCGCGCAACTGGGCGGTATGGTTGCATGAATATCTCGTGGATTTCCCGGGCAAGCAGGATGTGCTGCGCTATGTGCTCACCGCCAACGCGCCCGAGACGAAGGACAACAATTTCACTTGGAAGGACTTCCAAGACCGCAATAACAACGAATTGGTGGCCATCTACGGCAACTTCGTCAACCGCGCCCTGCAACTGACCAAGAAATACTGGAGCGGCGTGGTGCCCGAATGCGGAGAATTGAACGAGACAGACCAAAACGCCATCAACGAATTCAAGGACGTGAAAGCCAAGGTGGAAGCCCTGCTCGACCAGTTTAAGTTCCGCGAGGCACAGTTCGAGGCCATGAACCTGGCACGCATCGGAAATAAATACATCACCGACTGCGAGCCGTGGAAGGTGTGGAAGACCGACCCGAAGCGTTGTGAGACCATCCTCAACATCTGTCTGCAGTTGACCGCCAACCTGGCCATCGCCTTTGAGCCGTTCCTGCCCTTCTCGTCGAAGAAACTGCGCGAGATGCTCAACATCGACCACTTCGAATGGGAACAGCTGGGCAGCACCGACCTGCTCCAAGCCGGTCATCAGTTGGCCGAGCCCGCCCTGCTCTTCGAGAAGATCGAAGACGAGGTGATACAGAAACAGCTCGACAAACTGGAAGCAACCAAGAAGGCCAACGAGGCAGCCGCCTATCAGCCTGCCCCCATCAAAGACACCGTGAGCTTTGACGACTTCGAGAAGCTCGACATACGCGTGGGACTGGTGAAAGACTGCCAACGGGTGAAGAAGTCGAAGAAACTGCTGCAATTCACCATCGACGACGGCACCGGCACCGACCGCACCATCTGCTCGGGCATCGCCGCCTTCTACGAGGCCCCCGAGGAGCTCATCGGCCGCCGCATCCTGTTCGTGGCCAACTTCGCCCCGCGCAAGATGATGGGCATCGAGAGCCAGGGCATGATTCTCTCGGCCGTCGATGCCGACGAGTCGCTCAGCGTGGTGACCACCACCAAAGACGTGCGGCCCGGCAGCCAGGTGGGGTGACGCATAGACACAACCCGACTATTAGCGTATGATACTCTCTGATAAGCAACAAGCCGCTGCGGCCACCGCCTTTGCAGAGCGGTGGGCAGGGCGCGGATATGAAAAGGGCGACTCGCAGGTGTTCTGGACCGAGTTGCTCACAGAGGTGTTTGGTATAGAGAATCCGAGCACATTCATACGCTATGAAGAGCAAGTGAAGGTGGATAAGACCAACTTCATCGATGCTCACATCCCTGCCACCAAGGTGCTCATCGAGCAGAAGTCATTGGGCAAAGACCTCCGTACAGCTATCACGCAGAGCGACGGCTCACGGCTCAATCCGTTTCAGCAAGCCAAGCGATATGCCGCTGAGATGCCATATTCCGAACGCCCCCGCTGGATTGTGACCTGCAACTTCGAGGAGTTCTTGATTTATGACATGGAACATCCCAACGGCGATCCGGAGAGCATCCTGCTGCGTGACCTCGGCAAAGAGTATTACCGCCTGCAATTCATCGTCAACGAGAAAAGCGAGCACATCACCCGTGAGATGGAGGTGTCGATGAGGGCTGGCGAGATCGTGGGGCGCATCTACGATGCGCTGCTCAGTCAATACGATGACAACTCACCCGAAGCGTTGCGCTGGCTCAATATCCTCTGTGTGCGCATCGTGTTCTGTCTGTATGCCGAGGATGCCGGCGTGTTTGCCCATGACCAGTTTCACGATTACCTTGCACGCTGTGATGCCGAAGATATACGACGTGCATTACGAGACTTGTTCGAGGTGCTCAACACCCCGGCAGACAAGCGCAGCCGCTATCTGAAAGATGTGCTTAAGGCGTTTCCCTATACTAACGGCGGATTATTTGCCGAAGAGATTGAGATACCACAATTCACGGAAGAATTGCGTAGCACCCTCCTGCAAAACGCCTCGCTCGATTTCGACTGGAGCGAGATCTCGCCCACCATCTTCGGGGCTGTGTTCGAAAGTACGCTCAACCCCGAGACGCGACGCTCCGGCGGTATGCACTACACCTCTATCGAGAATATTCATAAGGTCATCGACCCCTTGTTCCTCAACGACCTGCGGCGTGAGTTCAACGGGATATTGGAAGAGAAGGTGGAGCGTCAGCGCAACCGCCGGCTGGATGCTTTCCAAGACAAACTGGCCAGCCTGACATTCCTCGACCCGGCCTGCGGCAGTGGCAATTTCCTCACAGAGGCATATCTCTCACTCCGCCGTTTGGAGAATGAACTGATACGTGAGCGTTATCACGGACAGACATTCCTCGGACTGGAGGAGGCCAATCCCGTGAAGGTGAGCATCAACCAGTTTTACGGCATTGAAATCAACGACTTCGCCGTCACGGTGGCCACCACGGCACTCTGGATCAGCGAGGCGCAAATGCTGGCAGAGACGGAGCGCATCATCCATCATGACATCGACTTCCTGCCGCTGAAGTCGTATGCCAACATCCGCGAGGGTAACGCCCTGCGCATGGAATGGGATGTGATAGAACTGCCGTCGGCCATCCCCACTATCTATGCCAAAAAGGTCCACCTTATTATTGAACCGGAGCCGATGACGGCCAGCGAACCCCTTGTGGTTTACAATGAGCTAAATGTCGTGTCGCCGCATTTCGACGGCAACTTAAAACCCGACATTCGTCGTTACGAGGTTCAATACGACTACATCATGGGTAACCCACCCTTCGTGGGCGCGAGACTGATGAGCCCGGAGCAAAAAGCAGATATGCTCCATGTATTTGGCTCACAATGGAAGAATTTGGGCAACCTCGATTATGTTGCTTGCTGGTACAAGAAAGCCGTAGCCCTGATGTCCCGCAATCATTCATGCTGCGCAGCCTTTGTCTCCACCAACAGCATCACGCAAGGCGAACAAGTGGCCAGCCTTTGGGGGAAGCTGTTCAGCCAGGGTGTACATATCCATTTCGCGCACCACACATTCCGTTGGGACAGCGAGGCTTCGCTCAAAGCACACGTCCATTGCATAGCAGTAGGCTTCGGTCTCGTTACGCCTGATTCACCTGTCATCTACGATGGCGAGCGGGCTGTGCACGTCAGACACATCAATGCCTATCTGATGGATGCGCCCGACGTTTTCGTCGTCAGTAGGCAGCGGCCTATCTGCAATGTCCCAGAAATGGTGTTTGGCAGCATGCCTAATGACGGTGGCAACCTTATTCTTTCTGTAGATGAGCAGAATGAACTGATGCACTCGTGGGTATATGCAGAGAAATATATCCGTCCATTTGTAGGATCCTACGAGTTTATCAATAACCGCAAGAGGTTTTGTTTGTGGCTTAAAGGAGCGTCTCCTTCCGAGCTTCGCCAATCATCGGCTGTCATGAACAGAGTTGAAAATATAAAACAGATACGTTTAGAAAGCAACCGTTCTGCCACCCGAAAAATGGCCGCTTTCCCTTCTCTATTTGGAGAAATACGTCAGCCCGAAGATAATTATCTGCTTGTTCCAAGAGTCTCTTCTGAGCGTAGGCGCTACGTTCCTATAGGCTTCATGGATTCCAGCATGATAGCGAGCGATGCCGTACAAATCATCCCCTCGGCCACGCTCTACCATTTCGGCATTCTGGAAAGCAATGTACACATGGCTTGGATGCGGGCGGTGTGCGGACGACTGAAAAGTGACTACCGCTATAGCAAGGACATCGTCTATAACAACTTCCCCTGGCCCTCCCCCACAGAGGCGCAAAAGGCGCGGATAGAACAGACGGCGCAAGCCATCCTCGATGCCCGTGCGCTGTATCCTGACAGCAGCCTTGCCGACCTCTATGACGAGCGCACCATGCCACCTGAGCTGAGAAAAGCCCATCAAGACAATGACCGCGCCGTGATGCAAGCCTACGGATTTGACGTGAATGCAATGACCGAGAGCATGTGCGTGGCAGAACTCTTCAAAAGATATCAACAACTGACCATATAACAGCACATTTCTTTCTCCTTAGTTCTCTGATTAGCCCCATTTCAGACAAATAATCCTCCCTGAACCCCAAAAAAGACTGTATCTTTGCAACCTGTACCATCAAAACCTCAATCATGAACACAAGGAAAATACTACTCGCCACCACTCTGGTCATGACTCTGAGCATGGGAGCCCAGACGCTGCCCTACCAGAACCCCAACCTCTCGGCAGAGGAACGGGCCTCCGACCTGTGCGCACGCCTCACACTCGAAGAGAAGTCGAAACTCATGCGCAACACGTCGCCCGCCATCCCGCGGCTCGGCATCCCCCAGTACGACTGGTGGAGCGAGGCGCTGCACGGCGTGGGGCGCAACGGATTCGCCACCGTCTTCCCCATCACCATGGGCATGGCAGCCTCGTTCGACGACGCACTGCTCGAACGGGTGTTCACCGCTGTGAGTGACGAGGCGCGCGCCAAAAACAACATCGCCAGAAAGGCAGGAGTCATCAAACGATACCAATGTCTGTCGTTCTGGACACCCAACATCAATATCTTCCGCGACCCGCGCTGGGGACGCGGACAGGAGACCTACGGCGAAGACCCCTACCTGACCACCCGCATGGGACTGGCTGTGGTGCGCGGACTGCAAGGCCCCGCCGACAGCCGCTACCGCAAGCTCGATGCCTGCGCCAAGCACTATGCCGTGCACAGCGGACCCGAATGGAACCGACACTCGTTTAATGTAGAAGACCTGCCCGAGCGCGACCTGTGGGAAACATACCTGCCCGCCTTCAAGGCACTGGTCGAGGACGGCCATGTGGCACAGGTGATGTGCGCCTACCAGCGCATCGACGGCGACCCCTGCTGCGGCAACACACGCTACCTGCAACAGATACTACGCGATGAGTGGAAATTCCCCGGCGTGGTGGTGAGCGACTGCGGCGCCATCAGCGACTTCTTCCGCAAAGGGCACCACGAGGTGGTGGAGACACCCAGCCAAGCCTCATCGAAGGCCGTGCTGTCGGGCACCGACGTGGAGTGCGGTTCGGTCTATGGCAGTCTGCCGGAAGCCGTGGCCGCCGGCCTCATCACCGAAGAGCAGGTTGACGTGAGCGTGCGGCGGCTGCTGAAAAACCGCTTCGAACTGGGCGACTTCGACGACGAGACGCTCGTGCCGTGGAAACGCATCGGCCCGGAGGTCATCGCCTCGAAAGAGCATAAGCAACTAGCCCTGGACATGGCACGCGAGTCGATGGTGCTGCTGCAGAACCGCAATAACCTGCTGCCCCTCTCGAAAGACATGCGCATCGCCGTGATGGGGCCCAACGCCACCGACTCGGTGATGATGTGGGGCAACTACAGCGGCTATCCCACCGCCACCGTCACCCTGCTGCAAGGCATACAGGCCAAGGCCAGCGACGTGACCTACGTGCGCGGCTGCGGCTATACACGCAACGAAGCCCTGGAGAGCCGCTACAACGAGATCAGCAATGCCGACGGCCCTGGCCTGCGTGCCACCTATTGGAACAATATGGACATGCAGGGCACACCCGTGGCCACGGTGCAGATGCCACAACCCGTGAACCTGAGCAACGGCGGCGCTACCGTCTTTGCCCCGGGCGTAGAACTGGAGAAATTCTCAGCCTGTTACGAGGGCACCTTCCGCCCCACCCGCTCAGAGAAGGTGCTGTTCCAGATCGGTGCCGACGACAAGGCCCGCCTCATCGTCAACGGCGACACGTTGGTGAACAACTGGTCGGGCAGAGAGCGTGTGGTTGTGGCCAACAAGGAATTTGAGGTGAAAGCCGGCGAGGAGTACAATATCCGTCTGGAGTATGTGCAAGACTATGCCGTAGCCATCCTGAAGTTCGACGTGGGCTGTCTGGTCAAGGCCGAGGGACAGGATATCCTACAGCAAGTGGCCGACGCCGATGTGGTGGTCTTCGCCGGTGGTATCTCGCCCGCTCTCGAGGGCGAGGAGATGAAGGTGAGCGAGCCGGGATTCAAGGGCGGCGACCGCACCGACATCGAACTGCCGCAGGCGCAGCGCGACATCATCGCACTGCTGCATCAGGCCGGTAAGCGCGTGGTGTTCGTCAACTGCTCGGGCAGTGCCATCGCCATGGTGCCCGAGACACAAAACGCAGATGCCATCGTGCAAGCGTGGTACGGCGGCGAACAGGGCGGCACGGCACTGGCCGACGTGCTCTTCGGCGACTACAACCCGTCGGGTAAACTGCCCGTGACATTCTACCGCAGCACCGCCGACCTGCCCGACTTCCTCGACTATACGATGACCAACCGCACCTACCGCTATTTCCGCGGCGTGCCCCTCTTCCCCTTCGGCCACGGACTCAGCTATACCACCTTCGCCTACGGCAAGCCCAAATACAAGAACGGGAAACTGACCTTCACCCTGACCAATACGGGCCGGCGCGAGGGCACGGAGATTGTGCAGGTATATGTGCGCCGCACCACAGACACCGAGGGTCCGCTGAAATCGCTGAAAGCCTTCAGTCGCGTGACGCTGAAAGCCGGCGAGCGGCAGACGGTGACCATCGACCTGCCCCGCGAGCGCTTCGAGGGATGGGACGCCCAGACCAACACCATGCGCGTGGTGCCCGGACCATACGAAATCATGGTGGGCGGCACCTCAGACACAAGCGGACTAGTCACGTTGAACTTTGAACTTTGAACTTTGAACATTGAACATTGAACTTGATGATTACTAAGTAGGGACGCGGCGTGCCGCGTCCGCCAAGATAGTCCGCCAAGATAGAGAACCCCATGTTTGCGGACGCGGCACGCCGCGTCCCTACTTGCAAAATGGAATTCGTTAATAAGGAGGGGCAGGGCTCCGTGTCCGAACATGCCCAACGTAGGGGCGGGTCTCCGTGCCCGCCCGAACGAGCGACAGCGAGTCCTTCAATCATGTAAAGAACGGCCCCACTGGCCGGGAGGGCACGGAGACCCGCCCCTTCGAAATAATTGTCGCCACCTATATGACGGGCGGGCACAGAGACCCGCCCCTACAGCGAGCGAAATTGAAACAACCAAACAACCAAACGACCAAACGACTAAACAACCAAACGACCAAATATAATGAGATATATCTTGCTTTGGATATTCGCCATGCTGACCATCACCGGTTGCAAAGGCGAGGAAAAACACGTGACACCAAAAAGTGACACGTGTACAGCCGAGGTTGTGGTGAAAGAAATGAATGGCGCACAAACGGCACAAGGCAAAGAAACGAATGGCGCACAAAGAGCACAAGGCATCAACAGCCTTGATTCTGCCCAAAACAAGGAACAGATTCGTGCACTGGAGCAGCAATGTGAGATAGACCGCCAACGGGCCTATAAGCGGTATGCCGCCATGGTAGCCTGCCTGATTGGCCTCCTTGCTATCATGGGACTATTATTGGCTTGGTATGCCGCACGGCAATGGCACAAGACACAGTTGAAGAACCGTGTGCTGGCCCAACAGATCAAGGATGCCATGATTTACAGGGAACAAAACGAGGAACTAAAACGCCAAATAGAAGCGTTGGAAGCGGCAGCTGTACCCCCCCCCCCCCCCCCCCCATTCAACAGAAGAGAGCGAAAGGCAGACAGACTATCAGGCGCCTGAAAAGCCTTTAGACCACCTCACACCCGAAGAATTATTCCACTACATCGAACATGAGGTCAGGCAAAGGTTGTTATTCCTCAACCCCGCCTTTGACCGCCAAACCATCATGGACGAGTTTCATCTCTCGAAGGAGCGTGTTGGCGCAGCTTTCGCGCAAGGCAGCAAATACGACTCCCTCCCCCAGTTTGTCTGCGACCTGCGCTTAGACTACGCCAGCAAACTCCTCACCACGACCGACCTGTCGATTACAGAAATCATGACCAAGGCGGGATTCTCCAATGCTTCCGTCTTCAGCCGTTACTTCAATCGCAAATACCGGATTTCGCCCTCGCAGTACCGTCGTGCCAACAAGCGACAGTAATTAAGGCACATCAATTGCCCAAGGACTTTACTTGGGCAGTTTATTTGACGATTCGTGCCAATCCTTGCCATGCATTTCATGTTAAAAATTTGACTATTTGTCTAAAATGACTTGACTATTTGTCTTTATTTATTTATATATATTGTTCACGCGTGATAATGCCGTAATTTTGCCGAGCAAAACGAGAAGTGTAAAAAAAAGAAAAAAACGAACAACATTCTACAGGTATTTTTTGCGGAGAAGTGACGGAGAAGTTATCAACTATTTTCTTCTGCGATTTAACCATCATCTATAAAAATCCAACCGATTATTAAACGCTAAACCATAAAAAAATGAGAACAAAAAAAGTAATGGCATGGGCTGCCATGGCTACCGTGGCCGTCGGGTTGACTTCGTGCGGCCTCGACATACCTAAAGAAGTTCCATCGTCGTTTGAGACCATGACCATCCAAAAGACAGACATCGTGCTGCCGATGAAGTTCAGCGCGAAGATGAAAGGACAGGCTGATGTGACCATCACGCCACAGGTCAGTGGTCAGTTGACCAGAATATGTGTTTCCGAGGGACAGCGTGTCGGTCGTGGCACGGTGCTCTTTATCATCGACCAGCGCAACGCGCAGCATGACGTGGAGGCCGCCCAGGCCAACCTGCAAGCCGCCCAGGCCAATCTGCAGGCTGCCCAGGCCGCAGAGAACAGTGCCCGATTGGAGTATGAGAGCAATAAGAACCTGTTTGACAAGAAGATTGTGAGTAACTATATGCTTGAGAACTCGCTCAACACATACAAACAGGCACAGGCATCCGTCAGTCAGGCACGCGCTGCCGTCACACAGGCACAAGCATCGCTCAACCGCGCCAAGGTGAACTTGGGATTCTGCACTATCACCTCACCTGTGGCTGGCGTCATCGGCGAAATACCCGTCTTTGCCGGCGACCAGGTGTCGCCTGCCACGCACCTGACCATGGTGAGCGGCAACAACATGATGGATGCGGAGTTCTCCATCACGGAATCGCTCATAGAAGCACAGCTCGCTTCTGGCAATTATTCACAACAAGACAAGGCCAAACACCTGGAAGACCTTCCCGATGTAACATTCGTGATGAAAAGCGGCACAGAATATGAACACAAGGGTCGTATCTCCAGCCTCACCGGCATGGTGGATGCCGCTACTGGCACACTGGCTTGCAAAGCCTCTTTCCCCAACCCCGATGGAAAACTCTTCTCCGGCATTCAAGGCAATGTCGTGTTGCCTATAGACAAGAAGGGTGTCATCGTGGTGCCGCAGAACGCGGTGGTGAAACTGCAAGACCGCAGCCTCGTGTATAAAGTGAAACCAGACAGCACCGCCGTGAGCGTCGAGGTCACCACCGAGAGTACCGGTGGCAGCCGCGATGTCATCATCACATCAGGCCTTGACGTGGGTGATGTGATTGTGACCGAAGGAGCCAACAATGTGCAGGAGGGACAGAAAGTGCTCTTCGCCAAACAAGAGGAAAACGAATAGCAAGACGGTTCAACGATGAAAGGCAATATCTTTATTTCCAGATATGTGATGGCTTGTGCCATCAGTATCGTCATCGCGCTCGTGGGATTCATCTGCATGAGTACGCTGCCCGTGGAGCAGTATCCCGACATCGCACCTCCCACCGTGCGCGTATCGACCACCTATACCGGTGCCGATGCCAGCACCATCATGAAGTCCGTCATCCAGCCCTTGGAAGAAAATATCAACGGTGTGCCCGGCATGACCTACATGACGAGCAGTGCCAGCAACACGGGCGACGTGAGCATCGTGGTCTATTTTGAACAGGGCACCGACCCCGACATGGCTGCAGTGAACGTGCAGAACCGTGTGACACGTGCCACCGCCCTCCTTCCTGCCGATGTGACAAAAGTGGGCGTCCAGGTGTTCAAGATGCAGAGCAACATCCTGCAAATCGGTTCGCTCAGGAGTGTGGACGGCAAGTATAGTGATGATTTTATCGCCAACTATATAGACATCAACATCAAACCCCGACTGATGCGTATCACTGGTGTGGGTGATGTGATGAGTTTGGGCAACACCTACGCGCTGCGCATCTGGATGAAACCGGATGTGATGGCGCAATATGGTGTGGAGCCTCGCGAGGTGTTCGCCGCCATCAGCGGACAGAGTTTCGTGGCTTCCACCGGTTCCTTGGGCGCACAGTCAGAAAATGCCTACCAATATACCATGGAGTATAAAGGCACGCTCAAGAGTATCGACGAATTCAAGGACATCGTTCTTCGCACCAGCGACGGCGGCCACCTGTTGCACCTCGGCGATGTGGCTGATGTGGAGATCGGTGCCGTGAACTATGGGTTCGCCTCGAGCGTGAATGGCAAGCCGGGCATCATCTTCATGGTGTTCCAGGCCCCGGGAGCCAACGCCACCGAGGTCAACTCCCGTATCAACAAACTCTACGATGAGATGAAGGCGACGATGCCGGCCGGACTGGAGTTCGAGATTCTCGAGACCTCCGATGACTTCCTCTTCGCCGCCATCCACAATGTGGTGGAGACGCTCGTCATCGCCATCATCCTCGTCATCCTTGTGGTCTATTTCTTCTTACAGAGTTTCAAGGCCACCATCATACCCTCGATCTCTATCATCGTGTCGCTCTTAGGCACATTCGCCATCGTGTCGTTAGCGGGATTCTCGCTCAATATCCTCACCCTCTTCGCGTTGGTGCTGACCATCGGTACGGTGGTCGATGACGCCATTGTCGTGGTCGAGGCTGTGGAAGCGAAATTAGAGCGAGGGCATACCAGTGCAGCCAGTGCCACACGCGAAGCCATGAGCGAGGTGTCGGTGGCCGTCATTTCCTGTACGCTGGTCTTCATGGCCGTATTCATCCCTGTGGCGTTCATGCCAGGCACATCGGGCAGTTTCTTCACACAGTTTGGTGTCACCATCGCCTCGGCCGTGGGTCTCTCTTGCGTGTCGGCGCTCACCCTCTGCCCCGCCCTCTGTGCTATCCTGCTGAAAGCCACCGAAAAGGGCAATGAACGGAAGACCCTGGGTTATTATGTGAAAAAAGCATATAACGCCAGTTACAACGCCATCTTCAGGAAATATTCAAAGAGTGTCAAGAAATTCATCAAACGGCCTTGGATAGCCGGCGCATTGCTGGCAGCCGCTGCGGCTTTGCTCATTTTCTTCATGAGCAGTCTGCCGTCGGGTCTGGTGCCTCAAGAGGACCAAGGCGTCATCTTGGCCGAGGTGCGTCTGCCTGAGGGTTCCACGTTGCATGAGACCAGTGAGATTATTAAACGCGTGGAAGAGAAAGCAAAGAAGATACCCGAATTGGAGAGTTTTGGCGTGGCCTGCGGCTACGGTCTGATGTCGGGTGCAGGCAGCAACTTCGCCACCATGATTATCCGCCTGAAGAACTGGGACGACCGACCGGGTTTCAACCACTATGTGGACCTCGTCATCGGACGTTTCTATTTCGACTGCATGGACATCAAGAACGTCAAGGTGATGCCCTTCCAGTTGCCGCAGGTTCCCGGATACGGCAGCAACAACGGTGTAAGCCTCGTGTTGCAAGACCTCAACGACGGCGACCTCTCCGAGTTTGCCGCCAAGACCAACCATTTCTTGCAGAAGTTGGGCGAACGTCCGGAGATAGGCATGGCCATGTCGTCCTATTCCGAGCGCTATCCCAAATATCAGGTTGAGGTGGATGCCGCGCAGTGCGACCGTGCCGGTGTCACTCCTGCCACAGTGCTCAACACCCTTGGTGCTTACTGCGGTGGTTCCTACGTGGGCAACTTCAACCAGTTTGGCAAGGTGTATCGCATCATGGCGAGTGCCGCGCCCGAATACCGTCTCAACCCCCAGTCGCTCAACAATATCTTTGTCAAAGTGATGGGAGGAAAGATGGCCCCCATCTCTGAGTTCGTGAGATTGAAAGAGGTGGTCGGCACATCCACCATCGAGCACTTCAACCTCTTCCAGAGCATCACCTGCTTTGTTCAGACCGCCAACGGCTATACGGAGGGCGATGCCCACAAAGCCATCGCCGAGGTGTTTAAGCAGGAGATGCCCAACGGTTACGGTTACGAGTACAGCGGTATGTCGCGTGAGGTGGAAGAGGCGGCCGGCAGCAACGCCACCGTGCTCATCTATCTCATCTGCGTCATCCTCATTTATCTCATCCTCGGTTCGCTATATAATTCTTGGTTCACACCTTGGGCTGTGCTGTTGAGCGTACCGTTCGGTCTTATGGGCGCATTCATCTTTGCCTACCTCGGCAGTCTGCTCCACTTGCCCGGCATGGACAACAACATCTACTTACAGACCGGTGTCATCATGCTGATCGGACTGCTTGCCAAGACAGCCATCCTTATCACCGAGTTCGCATCCGAGAAGCGTGCCCAAGGCATGTCGATTCGCGATGCCGCCTTCGCAGCCTGTGAAGAGCGTCTGCGCCCCATCCTCATGACCGTGCTCACCATGATTGCGGGTATGATACCTCTCATCATCTCGGGAGGTGCCGGTGCCAACGGCAACCGTGCCCTTGCGCTCGGCGTGGTGGGTGGTATGTCGGTGGGAACCCTTGCCCTGCTCTTTGTGGTGCCCGCCTTCTTCATCGTGTTCCAAAAACTGCATGAGAAGTATCAAGGAGGAGAGGTGGCCTCAGAAACCACGGAAATAGAAAAGCCAGTTGGTGAGGCAGAAGAAAAGAATGAAAAAATATCCCCTGAAACAACAAACAATTAATTATTATATAACAAACAGATGAAAAAAACTTTATATTTAAAATCAATCTTTCTGCTGATATGTACACTATTAGCAGGGAGCGTAAGCGCCCAATTAGAACCTGATCCAGAGAAATTTGATCATGAATGGGCGAAGATTACCGACCTTTCGACGGTTAAAACTGGTGATATTGTGCTTTTGGTAGATGTGGATAATCAACGCGCTCTATCCTATGAAAACAATTTTCTGGGTATCAATGTCACCATCAACGACGACGGTTCAATTGACGATAATGCTCCACAAGAATATATTAAGTGGAAAGTGACGAAGAGTGATGACGGAATGGGCAACCCCCAGTTCTCGTTTGAACAACTCGAATATACAGGACCATTATATGGTTATACGTTAGGAAAGCTTTCATTTGATGGCACTCTCCCTTCCGATTCTGAGGGTGATCGTTCGTCCAATTTTAAATTTGATGATTATGGCGAGAATGGCGAGAATGGCGGCTATCTGGGCTTTCTGTTTGGCAACTACATCGGATGGGATAACAGTACTGGAAATTATCGTGGCAAAATAGGGGGGAGCACAGCAAGATTCACCCTTTACAAACGTGATTACAAGAATTATGTGAAATGGAAACGAGTAGTTAATGGAAATTTCGTCAAAACCGATAATAATATTGTCGTTGTTGTAGAACAGAACTCGGAAAAGGCCCTGGGAAACGACAAGGAAGACAAAGACCCAGATGCTGTAGCCGTGACGCTGAATGACGAAAAGGACCGTATTGTCATGGACGAAGTACCTGAGAAAGTGCAATGGACATTCAACAGAAACAAAAACCAGGGTGCCTGGTTAACGACAAAAGATGGTAAACATCTCTATGCTGACACCAGCAAAGACGACCCAGTATTGAGGGTTGGTGAAGGTAATGACTTGGCCATGTATTTCGACTACGGGACCACTGATTCCTATTATGAAAGTCTGTGGATTTCTAAAGGAGAAGGATCAGATAAAAAAAGTTATCTGTTCAGTGTTGATGATAGCATGTTCAGTAACGTTTGGAAATTGAAAGAAACAACTGATGACTTTAGTGAGAACCACTTGTTTTACTACCAGAAGGTTGTAAGTCCCCAGAAAGTTGTGACAATAGATATGGCCGAATACTACGAAGAGGACATATATGAAGGTCATACTCAAGAATTGGATCTCGAAGTTAAAATCACGGGAGCAGAAAAATCGGATATTAGATGGTCGAGCAGCAATACGGATGTAGCGACTGTCGAAAATGGCATCGTGCATTTTAATAAGCGTGGCTCAACGGTCATTACTGCTACCGTGGCAGAGAACACCTATCACGACAAGGCTTCCGCCAAATGTACTGTGATTATTGACGATTTGGACTCGGAAGAACCTGGCAGTATCAATAATCCTTTAACTGTATCCCAAGCCAAGGAATTGGCAGAGAAAGGTCAAGTCACTGTCAGTGGAACAAAAGTCACATGGCAAGAAGGCGTCAGCTACTACATCAAAGGCAAGGTGAGCAAGGTGAACTCTGGTTTGATGGCCATATTCGGTGACATGGATTTTGGTGAGATGATGGGCAATATGGGCGGCAATGGCGGCAATGGCGGCAATGGTGGCGGAATGAACCTCGAAGAGGAGATGGATGATATCGACTTCGACACGGATGAAATGGAAGAATCAGGCGTTGACATGTCTTCCATGGGCTTCGATATGTCTTCCATGGGCTTCGACCTATCAGCCATGTTCAACTCCGACCAGGTGACCTATTATATCTCTGATGATGGCACGAAAGACGGTCAGCTGAAGGTGCTTAATGGTCGTGGTGAGTTTGATGAAAACCATTTTGGCGTGATAACGTATCAGGAAATGCCAAAACTGAGCCCTGGTGACTGCGTGATTGTTCGCGGTCCGCTGGTTGAAACTGAGGATTCGAACATGTTCGCCGGTATGATGGGCGATGGCAATGATGAACCCAAGAAGTCATGGAAGGTTGGTGAACTGAACTATCTGTTTGAATATGACCCGACATTGCTTGCCGAGGACACCGTGGTATATGTCAACAAGACATTAGACAGCGATGGCCTTTATACAATAGATAATACATTTGATTGTTCTATCCCTGAAATAAATGAGACAAAGATAAGCAGCGGAATGCAGGAACCCACTTTCAAGTCATCTGACGAGGAGATTGTCAAGTGGGATGCTGATACCAAGACCATCATTGGCGTTAAGGAAGGTAAAGCTAAAATCACTGTCAAGATGAAGGTGATTGTGGCAGAAGACAACCCAAATACTGATGACAACGAGGAGAAATCCTACACTATGAAGCGCAAGTTCAAAGTGAACGTGCTGACAAGAGACCTCGAGCCGGCAGGAAAATACGCTGGTGATTATGTGCTGACGACGAGCACCGAAGACCTGAAAGACGGTACCCGCTTGATACTTGTTGGCACAAGGGTTAAGGACGACAAAGAAACCGACTACGTCATGGTTGCAAACAATGCTATGATGGGTGGCGGCAAGAATGGTAGCAAAATTACGATTGAAGACCCGTCAAAGGAGTTGATTCCGTGTGAAGATGTCCCCAAAGGCACCTTGGAGGTTGTTCTTGAACAGGCTGAGGATAACACTTCTTGGTATCTCAACATCGGTAAAGATGAGAACGACAACGCCCTCTATCTCTATGCTTCCGACACATCAGAAGATGAAGAAGAAGGACAAGAAGGACAAGAAGGACAGAGCGAGAACAAGTTCGACATGAAGAAGATGATGGACATGTTCGGTTCAGGCTCTGGTTTGAAAGTAGGAACTAAGGACGAAGTAGGAGTTGACAGCCTGAAGGCCACCATCTCCTTTGAAGGTAACATTGCCACCATCAAGTACACGGCAACTGAAGGTAAGAACAATACCATCATGCTTGCCAGCTCGTTCGACATGGAAGAGATGATGAATATGTTTGGTAGCACTGGTGAAGGTCAAGGTGAAGGAGAAGGCCAAGGAGAAGGCCAAGGTCAAGGAGGTAGTGGTAATACCTTCGACATGGGTTCCTTCGACATGTTCATGGCTGCGTTCAACACCAAGAAATCTGGAGATGAGAAAAGTATCATGCCACGTATTTACCGTTTCGTAGCTGATCCTACCTTCGACATTTCGATTGGCTCAACAACATGGAGAACCATCGTTACTTACAGTAATGTTTCGGTTCCTGACAACATTAAGGCATACGTGGTAACGGAAGTCAATAAGAATCAAGAGGATAATAATAGCTGGGCAAACCTGAAAGAAGTGGAAGATAAGCAGCTGAAAGGTGGTGAGCCCTATCTGCTCCATCGCATCTCTGGAGGAGAATGGAGCACGCTGACTGTGTTAGATCCTGAAGTTGTTGAAGTTTCTGCACCTGAGCCGAACCTGCTGCAAGTGAGCGGTAAGACCATCGCAGGCGAGCATGGCAACACTTCTGTATATGTATTGGCCAATAAGTCGGCTGGCGTGGGATTCTACAGATGGATTGGTGGTATTCTCGGTTCCGGTCGTGTATATCTGCCCGTCGAAGCCAGTGTGGCTGGTGCCAATGAATTCTGTGCTTTCAACTATGACCAGACCACCGGCATCCAATCCATTGAGGATTCCAAGGCAAATGAAAGTCCGTTATACGACTTGCAGGGTCGCCGTGTCCAACCACAGCAAAAGGGCATTTATATCACTAACGGCAAGAAAGTGGTGCTCAAATAACACCCATTGTCAGGTTTTGTCACATCATTTATCCATTACAAGAACAGAAAAATGAAAAAAGCATATTTGAAACCCATCGTCAAGCGTTTTGAAATCACAGGAAACGAATCACTGATGGAAGACGTTTCTTTGCCCGTTGAGACGAAAGAAACAGCCGAAGAAGTTGATAGATTCGAGGACCTCTTGGGCAACTCTACGAATGTATGGGAAGAGGATTAAAGACCTATTCGATAATTCATCAGAATGAAAAAAATTCATCATCTATTGGCCGCAACAACCGTGAGTCTCGCACTCACGGGTTGCGGTTTGTATAACACTTACGAGTCGAACGTTGATGCGCCAACAGATGCTTTTGGGACAAGTTCGGACATCAGCTCTGTCGAGTCGGGGACATCGTTAGCCGAGTTGTCATGGCGGGAGTTCTTTACGGATCCCATACTGCAGCAGCTCATCGAGCAGGTATTGGCCAACAACACAGACCTGAACTCCGCTCGCATTGCTGTGGAGAAGAGTGAGGCATCCTTGAAAGCCGCCAAATTGGCTTATCTGCCATCGCTCTATTTCGCTCCATCCGGTACGCTCTCCAGTTTCGACTTCGGTCCGGTCAGCAAGACCTACAACCTGCCATTGCAGTTGAGTTGGGATATCGATGCTTTCGGTTCCATCACCAACAAGAAGCGTGCCGCCAACGCCGTGCGCTTGCAGGCTCAGGTCCGTGAAGAGTCCTTACGCGCCAATCTGGTCTCCACAGTGGCTCAGCAATATTACATGCTGCAGTTGCTCGACCGTCAGTTGGCGATTCTGACCGCTACCGACAGCCTGTGGAACGCCTCGTTAGAGACAGAGAAGACCCTTTGGGAGAGCGGAAAGATTTACTCCACCGCCGTCAATCAGATGGAGTCATCGTACCTCAATGTGAAGACGCAGATTGTCGATGTGCGCCGCAACATCCGCAGCGTGGAGAATGCCAT
>CAMJFC010000022.1 GCA_946404865.1 uncultured Prevotellaceae bacterium | reverse complement strand
GCAAAGTGGTAAGAAAAGACCTCGCTTTTCAGGTGAAGGGTGGTCTTCCTGTTCCAACATATGTACTGGAATATCTTTTAGGCCAGTACTGTGCCACCGACGATGAGGAAGCCATTGAGATGGGGCTGGAGAAAGTCAAGTCGGTAATCCAAAACAACTACGTCCACCGAGCAGAAGCGGAGTCGGTGAAAGGCAAGATACGTGAAGCCGGTAAGCACCGTGTGATTGATAAAATATCGGTGACGCTGAATGAAAAGGCCGACGAATACCATGCCACCTTCGCCAACCTTGCATTGAGCGGTGTACCCATTGGTACAGATTATGTACGCAAAAATCCCAAGTTGTTGTCGGGAAATGGCGTGTGGTGCATCGTCACCATCGGTTATATCCCCGGCGAAGATGTCAAGGTAAGATGGGATATACAGACATTGAAACCCATTCAAATCTCAAACATTGACTTGGAGGAGTTCATCGAGCAACGCCAAAACTTCACCACAGAAGAATGGCTTGATTTTTTGATGCACACAGTAGGCCTGAATCCCGACAATATGAACCGAAGAGAAAAATTCATCACGCTGGCTCGTCTTCTCCCTCATGTCGAAAACAACTTCAACTTTGTAGAACTCGGTCCTAAAGGAACTGGCAAGAGCCACGTGTTCCAGGAGCTGTCACCATACGGCGTATTGGTCAGTGGTGGTGACGTGACTTCTGCTCGATTATTCGTACGTATGTCAGGAAAACATGAAGAGTTAGGACTTGTCGGCTACTGGGACGTGGTTGCCTGGGACGAATTTGAACAGCAGAAAGGGCGCTCGGTGGATGCCGTGTTGATTGACACGATGCAGAACTACCTTGCTAATAAAGCATTCAACCGTGGCAAGGGAACACACGAAGCAAGTGCGTCGATGTCATTTGTGGGCAACACCAAACATACTGTGCCTTATATGCTCCGATCCAGTCATCTGTTTGAGAGTATCCCCACCTCGTTTATTAAAGGTGCTTTCCTTGACCGCATCCATCTCTATAATCCGGGATGGGAAATTAAGATGTTAAAGAAAGACAGTTTCTCAAAGGGCTACGGACTGATTACAGACTATATTGCTGCTGTGTTGCATGAGCTTCGCAATCGCGACCTCACTTCTATGCTGAAAGATTATGCCAAATTTGACGGGTCTTTGTCGGAACGTGACAGTCTTGCCATACGCAAGACTTTCTCGGGAATGGTGAAACTGCTCTATCCTAATGGCAAAATGACTGATGCAGAAGCATACGAGTTGGTGGACTTCGCGGCCGAGAGTCGCAAGCGTGTGAAAGACCAGCTCTATGTCATTGACGAAACCTTCAAGGCGGAACCAGCGAAGTTTGAGTACATTTGTGTGAAAACAGGTGAAAAGAAAACCGTCAAGACACTGGAGCAGATAGAAAATGACTTCGTGCCGGAACATGAAAGGAGCCAAGAGCCAGAACCGGAGAAAGTACCAGGAGACGGATCTCTAACCAAAGGGACGGAAGAGGAAGCGAAACAACCCTCTATTCCAACAGAGAAACCCAAGAAACAATTAGCTTCCAAATATGTGGAGATTCGCGCCAACCAAAAGAACGTATCTTACGACCGTCTGTTCGGTGACTATCTTGAAACGGCTAAGCATATTGTCATCACCGACCCGTATATCCGTATGCACTTCCAAATTGACAACCTGGTGGAACTGATTCAGACCATTCGTGACCGGTGTGAATCCGAGGAAATATCTATCGAACTGCATACGCAGAACGATGATGAGAACATCCCCGAGATGATTGACATCTTTGATGATCTCGCCGCCGAACTGGAAACCTATGGCGTGGAGTTCACCTATCATTTCGATGCCGACCATGACCGCTTCATCCAACTTGATAACGGATGGAAAATCGTCCTCTCACGTGGCCTTGACATCTTTGACAAGTATTCCCGCTTTTCTCTCAGCAATACTCGACAGGTCAACCGCCGATGCCGAGAGTTCTCAGTGACGTATATTCAGGAATAGATAAAGACCGTTAGAACGGGTAGCCGATGGCGAGGTGCAGACTTTGTCCGTCGCTGAATTTGGGGATATTGAAATAGCCGCTCTTCCCTGTGTCGTAAGGTAAGTGGAGGCCGATACCCCAGTCTAAACGGATGACAAAGAAATCGAGGTCGTAACGCAGTCCGATACCGGTGCCAAGGGCGAGGTCGTCGAAGAGGTTTTTGAAATGGAACTTCATCCCGGGGTCAAGGTCACCATCCTCGTCGCCTTGAATATACCACACATTGCCCGCATCGAGGAAGAGCGCCCATTGGAGGTTGCCCCACAAGCGTGAGCGAAACTCTAAGTTGCCCAACAGTTTCATCGAACCCATCCGCAACGCGAAACCCCAGTCCTTAAATTCATCATCCACATCGTACGAACCCGGACCGAACGACCGCAGCGAGAAAGCCCTCACATTATTGGCACCACCGGCATAGAACGCCTCTGTATAAGGCAGGTCGTCGGAGTTGCCATAGTACCACGCGGCACCCAAATTGGCATGTCCCACGAGAGATGAGCTTTCAGACAGTCGCCACGTCTTGGTGAAGTCTGTCTCGAGTTTGACAAACTGCGCATAGGGATTGCTGAACATCTTCTTGCCTACCTCATTCCATTTTTGTCCGAAAGCCATATAACCGAGCGAGAGCACGTTGCCCGCCTCGCTGACGGTGGTCTCCCAATTGATGGGGTTGCGGTAACTCCGCGGACTGGTGTACGTGACGGTGTAACGCATCTTAGGCACAAAGAGGTCGGCCATGGTGAAAAACAGGTTGGGGTTATTCAGAAGCAGCAAGGCATAATCCTGCGATACATTGCGCAAATAGTTGAATTCAAGGATGAGGGGTGAAAACTTATGACGCAGTGTTTCCGACGACTGTATGGTGTAAGCGAGTTCTCCCGAAACAACATGTCTGGTGAAATAGCCCGAGCGTTTAACGATGTCGCTGCTCACCTTGATGAGCGTGGAAGGTGTGGAATAGAACCGGGGACGCCGCGGACCCGTACCACTCCGCCGTGTGGGCAGGATGAAAGTAGGCATGAGCAACCGGGGCAGTTCGAGCGACACATCGAAGCCGTAGGCATACGAGTCGATTCTGCCGTTGTTGCGGTCGTTGCGGTTGAGTTGCCACTCATAACTGCCGTGCAGATTGATGTCGAGGTTCTCACCGCCGTGGAAAGCGTTGCGTTTGGTCAGACCGAGAACCAACTGGGGACCTAAGAAACCCGTGGTCTTCCCCGCTAAGTTGGTCTCGACGTAGAAGTCGTAGGGCTTGTCGAAGACGCAGTTCACTTCAAGGTCGAGCGTGTCGCACTGCTCGGTACTGTCGCGCGGTATGAATTTGAAATCGACCATACTGAAGATGTTGTTGCCTGTGAGCTTGCTGACCGACTCCTCATAATCGTCGTAACAGAAGGCGTTTCCGTGCCTGATCTTCAGTCCGTTGAGCAGCGTGCCGATTCTCAGCGGCGATTTCTTCCCGTTGTAGTGTATGGTGGTGGCCGAACGCCTCAAGACACGGCTGCTGTCGGTTTTCTCCATAAAGTTGCGCTTGAGGTAGATGTCCCGTTTTCCGATGTACCACTTGCGCATTGCCTCTGGCGGGATACTGTCGGCCATTTGCAGTTTCAGTTGCACCTGTCCTGGCACGGCAATGGTGTCGGCGAGATACGACGAGTATCCCGTCTGGAAATAGAAATAACCGTTGTTGCGGAAGAGGTTGGTGAGCCGTTCGCGCTCACCGTTGAGTGTCTCCACATCGAAAGGCACACCGCGACGCACGAGCCGTTCATTGTATGTGCTGTCGATGATTTGCTGCGCCTGTGTGGGGAAGTTGATGTATTCGAGCGTATCGACCGTGAAGAGATGGCCCATATCGACCTTGTAAGACACTTTTTGCTTTTTGGGATTTTTCCGCTGGATGATTTCATAGTCCACCACGCCATGCATATATCCGTGCGACTTCAGCGTCGATTTCGCCACTGCGCTCCGCAGTTCGGGGTTCACGACGGACATGAGCACGGGCTCTTTACCGAACGAGTTGAGCATCCATTTTCCGAATCCCGTTTCCGACTTATGGAAAGCGTTATAAATCCACAGCGCATAGGGGAAGGGGGTGCGGTAGTATGAACTGCCGAAGAGTGCTCCGTTGGGTTCGCAGTCGAGCGCTGCGCTCACCTCGCTCTGTGTATAGTCGGCTTGGGTACCAGGCTCGTAATTAGTATATGTCACCTTGTCGATGCCCACGTAGAGGTATTCACCCTCAGGCACACTGCTGGTGGTGGAACAGGCCGCCGCGAACAGTGCTGCCGCGAGCAGTGCTCCAGCATGGCGCCAGCGGCGTGAGCCCGTGCGCAGAATATGGTGTATATGGTCAATCATGATTCTCATGGGGTCGTGTCGTTTGATGGGATGGTGTCACTGCGCAGGTTCGTTCTGCGTATGGCGTCGCGCCCGGGTGCAGCCGTCACCGAGTCGCGCGACATAGGCCGCTGCGGCATCCTTGCGCTGTCATCGCTCTTGAAATTGAAAATGTCAATCAACCGGTCGAGTTTCCTCCGCCAGAGGAAACCGGCGCCGAACTCGCCCACCTCGCCTTCCAGCCAGTCGTACGTGTTTCTGTCGTAGAACACCTTGATGTATTTGTTGCTGGTGTCACTGAGCCGGTATTCGAAGGTCACGTTGTTAAAGAACGACTGGTTATGCCGCTGCACATCGTTGCCCGTCGAAACCTTTCCGCCGATTTCCACGCGCAGTCTGTTGTTCCAGAAGCGTTTGGAGAACTTGAAGGAGTAGTCGGTGTGCATGTTGCCAGTGGCATCAAAGGCATTGTCCACGCCGATACTGAGGTCGAGCGAGCGCAATGCGTTGCCCGTGATGTTGTTGATTTCACTTTGCAGATACGAGCTGAGTGCGCTGTTCATCAGTCCGGCGGTATTGCCATCGACGAGATACATGCCCGTGGTGAGCATGGTGACAGCCAGCTTTCCACGGTCCTCTTCCGACATGCCTCCAAGTTGGTTGGTGACGGTCAGGTCTTCGGGGGCGTCGATGATGAACTGTATGCCCATATCTTGCAGCGTCTTGGTGATGACCACGCCACACTCGAAATCGACACTGCGCCCGGAGCCGTCTTCGCCTGCCACGGAAGCCTTGACATGTTCAGTGGCCGTGATGTTCAGTTTGGGGTTGCCGGGGTTGCCGGTAAACTCAATGTAACTGCCGTCCTGGATGGTGAACGTCTTGAGCGGGATGGCGGGCAGTGAGTATTTCATCTCGCCGTTAGCTAAGGTATATCGTCCTGTGAGCCTCAGGTTGTCGGTGGGGTTGTAGCGCATACGCAGTTCGCCTCCGCCGGTCAGGTCGATATAGTTGTGCTTATCGTTATTGAGGTCGCAGACGAAGTGTGCCTGCTCGTCGATGTTGATAGTGAGGTCCATGTTGAGTCCGCTGACGGGCGGCCGTTCCACGACAAGCTGTGTGGAGTCGGTGAAATCGACGAATTTCACCAACTCATCCATCCTGGTATCGGCGGTGAGGGGAGAGTCGCGCAACACGTAGGTCATGTCGGTCTTGCCGAGCACATCCACCCTACCCCTCATCTGGAAGGCATCGACAGGTCCTTGAATCCGTCCGAAGAAATTGATGAACGCCTTTCCGAAGGCTTCGGAGCGCGGGTTCTTCTTCGCGTTGATGACCATGAAATTACGGGCCTGCATACGCATGTCGATGGTCATTCTGTCGAGATTGGAGAAGTCGAAGGCGCCGTTGAGTTCAAGCGGTGTGTTGTTTTGGTCGAAAATCTGGAAGTTTTCGAAAAGCAGACGGCTGTGCTTGATGGAGACGGGGTCGTCGGCGATACGCATCTCTATGCCGTAGGGCATGCTCATCACATAGCAGGAATCGAGGAACAACTCGCCGTTGACGTCGGGTTTCGACAAGGGACCGTTGATTTTCAGCGTACCCTCCGCATAGCCTTTGAAACCGAGCAGTTGGTCGGACATGAAACCATTGAGCAGTTTGAGCGGCATCCGTGCCAGTTCGAAATTGGCATCAAGATTACCCTTTCCTTCGGGTGAATAGGTACCAATCACATTACCCACTTCTATTCCGTTGCTGTGGATGACGGCATCGAGATAATGCGAACCGTCCTCGTTAGGCATATATACGAACTCCGTTCCGAGGTCGCCCAAGGCATTTTTCTCAAACATCATCTTGTTGACGGTCATATCGCTCGACACGGTGAGTTGGCGGTCGGTCTTCACCAAGTGGAAGTCGCCGTTGAGGGTGCCTGCGATATCAGGCAAGAAGGGCATGGCCGCCACAATCTCCGCCAGGTTGAGTTTGTGAACGCTGACGGTAAGGTCTTGTTGGGCGTCATAGTTGTCGTCGTTGGTATAGAGTTGCACGGCTGTTCCGTCGGCGGCCTTGAGGGTCAGGTCGGCGGAGAGCCGGTTGCCTTTGCGCAGACTGAGGTAGTTGTCGTCATTGGCCTTGAAGGTCTTGTAACCGATGACGGGGTTCGTGTCGGCCAGCCTGACTACGAGCATACTGTCTTGTATGGCCGCCCTCAGCCCGAGTTTCACGCCGAGAGAATCTTTGGCGTCATAGAGTTTAGCATTGATGGCGACGGCATTGTCGTTGATGGAACCGTCAATAAGTGTACGCAGTTGGTAGAAGGGGTTATCGGGACCGTTGGTCACCTCGGCATTGTAGTTGAAGCCATCATCGTTGGTGGTGATATGAAACTTCACGCGGTCAAGTTGCAAATCAGCATTGCGCAACGTATCGACCAGGATGTCGCCATTGAGTCCGCTTTCTTGCGACGAGGTCATGTCGATGGCCAAATGGTGGTAGGTGATGCCTTCGCGTTTGAGATATTGCGACAAGATGTTATCGTGTCCGCTGTCGAGATAGATGCGTGCATTCGGCAGTTTGCTCTTCAGGGCTTCGTCGTCGATATGCATTTTTTTCATTTGCGAGAACAGCTCGTCGGCAAACTGTCCCAGTTGGCGTAAGATGGTCTCATATCCCGCATCGCCATAGAGGTTGAGCGAGAGGTCGCCGCTCTCCACCAAAGCGCTGGTCGTATTGCCGTCAAGTTCCACGTCGAGCGCCAGTTCGTTCAGTTTGATGTCCTCGCCTTGATAGAGCAGCCGCAAGTCACTCACGTTGCCGTGAATGCCATATTTGTTCTTCATATCGGTTGCGATGTCGAGATAGGCACATCCCGCCACGGTGCATGGCTCGTCCATGATTTTCATGCGGTAGAGGTCGGCGTGGTTGAGGTCGCAGACGACGGTGGCCTGCAAGTCGCCGCTACGGTTGAGCGCATCCACGCGGATATTGCCGTTGAGCATCTCGTTGTTGCAGTCGATATCGGCATCGATATGGCCGTTTTGAATGTCGGCAGTGGCTTTGACTCCGCTGAGGTCGAAGTCGCCGTACTGCAGTTGTTTGATGTCGGCATCAGCCTGCAACCGTGTCTTGGGCGATGTAGGGTCAACCCCCTCGCCTTTGGCTTTGATGGTTCCCGTGAGGGCTGTCAGTCCCATGCCGGGCAGGAAGTTTTGCAGCGGGAAAGCCCGTGCTGTGATGTCGGCATCGTATTGCATCCGCTGCGCATCGAAGTCGATGTCTGCATCGAGCGTACCACCGCCATGGCTGATGAGCATGTCAGCGGCATAGCGGTCGGACGCGAAGGTGAGTGTGCCGTCGAGGTCGATGCCTTGTGGAATTCGAACGGTCTTGGTGAGTTCGGGGTCGAGCGATGCGGTGATAAAACCGATGTTGTCGGTGCGCCCTTTCAGTCGGAGGTCGGCACTGAGTTGAGAAGGATTGTCTAAATGGTCGAGGGTGCCGGAAGCATTCAGCTGGAACGCCCCTGGTATCGACACCGTCAGGTTACGCACAGACGCATGCTGCATATTGCCGCGTATCTGTCCTTTGAGGGCAAGGGGGTGGTTCGGCCACTGCCGTGCCATACTGCCCGACAGTCCTGCCACACGCATCAGGTCGGGTTTCCCTACATATCCGTCGATGGTGGCATAGAGGCCGCCGGGGTCTTGTGCATCAAAGGCTGTGAGGTCCATCTCAAAGTGGGCGTTGAGATGTGAGTAGGGTGTCTGCATCTCAAAGGCCGGCACAGAGAGTTGGGTGTCATTAAGTGCGACAGCCCCGGAGAGATGGTCGAGCGCGAGTCCGCTCTTCTCTTGGAAGGACAGGTCGCGCAAAGCCATATACATATCGGGGGAACAGAAATAGAGTGAGTCGGCTTTCAGTTGGATATCGGAAAGCGCCAGATGGTTGAAGTCGAGTCCTTCGGCATGAGGTTCAAAATTATAGTCCATGTTGAAGGCTCCGTCCTGGAGGGCGACGCTGTTGACCTTAAATTCTCCTTTCCACAGGTCAAAATCGCCGTCGCTGAATTGTGATTCGCCTAAATAGGCGGCAATCTGCATGGTATCGCCTGGCATGTGCAGACTGACATGGCTGTCGTCGATTTTCAAGTTTTGCAAGACGATGCGCCACCGGTTGTCGCTCGGCGTCGTATCGGGCGGTACCGTATCGTTCTGCAATTCGATGTTCAGATTTGCCTTCCGCAGTTCCACGGTATTGAGCACTACCTGTTCATCGCTTAAATTGACGCCATGACTCTGCACATAGAGCCGGTCGAACTCTCCATCGACGCGCACGGCCGCGATGAAACCGTTGGTGAACACCTTCACGCGGTTCAGTTCGAGCGCATCCACCTCAACCTGTCCTTTGAAGAGCGGCATCAGTTGCACGCTGGCCACTAATTGCCCCACATCGGCGATGGTGTCGCGGGCGCCAGTGAGCGAATCGGTCTTGATGACCCTGAAATCATCGACGGTAAGGTCAAGTGGGAATTTAAGGCTGATGTGTCCTACGCTGATGTCCATGCCCGTCTGCTCCGATGCATAGGCCGTCACCTTCTGTGCCACCCAATTCTGTATGGGCGGAATATAAAGGAGTATCACCAAGATGATGAACAGCAGGATAGGTGTGAGCACGATTCTGCCCAACCACTTCAACAGCCTTTTCATAATCGTTTAGGTTCTCATTTCGTGCCACAGCCTGTCGGCAGGCAATGGGGCATCGACGGTGATTTCTTTTTTCGAGACGGGATGGATGAAACTCACCCTCCGGCTCAGCAGCGAGATGCTCCCGTCGGGATTGGACCTGGGCGCCCCGTATTTGAGGTCGCCCTTGATGGGACATCCGATATGCGCCAACTGACACCTGATTTGATGGTGTCGTCCTGTGAACAGTTTCACTTCGAGCAGGTGGTAACGGTCGGAATGGCCGATGACGCGATAGTGCAGTCGTGCCTGTTTGGCTCCCGGCACTTCGCGGTCGTAGGCATAACTCTTGTTCTGCCGTTCGTTGCGCACCATCCAACTTTCGATGTCGCCCTCGGGCACAGCAGGGGCTTTGAGTGTTATGGCCCAATAGGTCTTTTTCACGTCGCCGCGGCGGAACATCTCATTGAGGCGTGTGAGCGCCTTCGACGTGCGCGCGAAGACGACCAGTCCCGACACAGGTCGGTCAAGCCGATGCACAACACCGAGGAACACGCTCCCTGGTTTGTTGTACTTCGTCTTGATATAATCCTTCACCGTCTCAGAAAGAGGGGTGTCGCCGGTCTTGTCGCCCTGGACGATTTCCCCGCTCTCCTTATAGACGATGATGATATGGTTGTCTTCGTAAACGACTTGCATTTACATGTTCATTCCGCCATCGACCTGAATCACCTGTCCGGTGACATACGATGACAGGTCGGAAGCGAGGAAGGTGGCCACATTGGCGATATCCTCGACCGTGCCTCCGCGGCGCAGAGGTATCTTCTGAATCCACTCCTGACGCACATTGTCGGGCAGCGCCTGTGTCATGGCGGTGTCAATGAATCCCGGTGCGATGGCGTTGGCGCGGATGCCACGGCTGCCAATCTCCTGACCGATACTCTTGGCCAAAGCGATGAGGCCGGCCTTCGAAGCGGCATAGTTGCACTGTCCGGCATTGCCGTGTACGCCTACCACTGATGCCATATTGATGATGGAACCGCCGCGCTGGCGCATCATGATGGGCGTGCAAGCGTGTATGAAGTTGAACGCCGACTTCAAGTTCACAGCGATGACTGCGTCCCACTGTGCCTCGGTCATGCGCATCATCAGTCCGTCTTTGGTGATACCGGCATTGTTGACCAGGATATCGATGCTTCCAAATTCTTCTTTGATCTGCTTGACCACCTCTTCCGTCTGTGCGAAATCGGCCGCATTGCTGGCATAACCTTTGGCTTTCACGCCTTTGGCTGCGATCTCAGCCTCTGTGGCTTGTCCGTTTTCATCTATGACGAGGTCTGTGAAAGCCACGTTGGCTCCCTCCTCAGCGAATTTCAAGGCGATAGCCTTACCGATACCGCGGGCAGCGCCCGTCACAAGTGCGGTTTTACCTGTTAATAATCCCATGTTTGAAAATTAAAATATTTGATAATTAAAAGATTAAAAAATTAAAAAATTAAAAAGAGATGAGAGGTGAGAGGTTATCTTAGAGGTAAGAGGTGAGAGGTAAGAGGTAAGAGATATGCTCCGTGCACCTCGTTCCGTTTACTGCAGTATCACAGCAGTATAAGAACCCTCAACCCTCAACCTTAAACCCTCAACCTTATTTGAACTTTGAATTGTATGATTTGTCTCTTCCCCCCATTCATCGTAATAGTCGTGCTATCTACTCCCCTCCCTAAAGGGAGGGGCCGGGGGCGGGTCTCCTCTACTTCACATATCTTTTCCCAAGTGCACCATACACCACCTTGGCTACGAGCGGACGACTGGTCTCTTCGGTCAAACCATGTCCCAGACGGCCATAGATGTAGGGCACCTCCAATCCCTTGATACAATAGTGTGTGATATCGGCCACAAGGTTGACATCGTCAATGTCGAACTCTCCCTCCTCCTTGCCGTCGGTATATACTTTTCTAAAGAGGGCGATTTCCTCCTCATCAAAATGCTTGCGCACCTTCTCCACCATCCAAATATTACGGAAGAATTCGGCACGCAGGTTTCCGTTTCTGCACACCGTCTCCTTAATCATACTCAGATGGGTGTAAATCAGTTCGATGATTTTATCTTGCGGAGTGGTTTTTTTGGCTGCCACCTCGTCTAATTTGTCAGACAGGCGCTCCAATTCCGACTCGATGACGGCATAATAAACCTCGTCTTTATTTTTAAAATAGGTATAAAGCGTACGCCGTCCCTTACCCGACATCATGGCGATGTCGTTCATGGACGTTTTCTCAATGCCATTTTTGGCAAACAACTGACGGGCCACATCTACCAGTTTTTGTCTTGTTTTCGATATTGACATATAACTTTCCTCCCAAAAATTTGCACAACATGTAAACGTGTGCAAAAATAGGGCATTTCTTTCAAACACGCAAAAGATTTTACGAAAAATTGCTTTTAGGAGCCTAAAAAATGACATTTTGAGGCGATTTTGAAAATAATCTCTAAAAAATTTGGTTGAGCACCGAAAATGTTGTACCTTTGCACACGCATTTGAAAAGATGCCGTTTTTTAACATCGCGGAGTGGAGCAGTTGGTAGCTCGCCAGGCTCATAACCTGGAGGTCGCATGTTCGAGTCCTGCCTCCGCAACGACAGTGAAGCCCGATTTTATCGGGCTTTTTTCATTATTGGGGCATGACCCTCACATGCGACCTACGGCACATTGGCACATTACCCCACCACGCATGATAGATTTGTTTAGATTTGAGAGATTTGCTTTTCCCTTCGGCCAGCGACCGTTGGTTCTTGCCGGAGGCGACTTCTTTTTTTATTCATCGAACTGACATTAATTTATGTTAAAGAAGTTAAATAGTTCGTTTCAAATCGAGCAAATTGGTTGTTGATTCTTGTAAACTCCCTTGGAAAAGTGTATATTTGCATCGAAAAGTCGCTTGGAAAACTTGCTGCCGAACAAGCTATTAAATGACAACTTATTATCCTTATATCATAACCAAATATTAAATTGAAATGAGAAAAGTATTCATGATGTTAGTGCTGTTTTGGGTACCATTTGCCATGCAGGCACGAACAAAATCCCACGACGCAGAGCTCAATGACGCCATGCGGGTAGGAACAAGAGCAGAGGACCTGCAATCCACCTTTATGTTAAAATACGGTGACCAGACACTCGATCTGCATGAAACCCAGTTTGCAAATGAGTATGCATGTACGCTTGACAGCTATAGCGGCGGCACCCTGTATGTGGAAGAGCAGCAGAACGGTGTCGGAATAAACACCTATGGTATAGAAACCGGCAGTGGAAGCACCTTCATACAGCCAGATAAGGACTATACTCTCACGACCGATGGTTGGAACTTTTACTTCTTCGATGGTTGCCAACAGAGTGAGGCCTTTGATATCTTCATTGTCGTGAAGAAGAATGAAGACAACACCCTCACCTTGCGCATGTCTATGTCTCCCCAGGGCAGTTACACAAGTCCATCCTATGCCCTCGTAGGCGACTTCAACAATTGGCACCTTGAGGATGCGCGACCTTTCAGTCTGGAAACTGACAACGAGGAGATGGAAGTCTATTGCCTTTCTGCTTTGTCAGAGTTTCAGGGTGAGTTCAAGATAGTAACGTGGAATGCTAATGTAGATGATGGCAATGGCAACTTCACCTGGAACAATGCTCTGGGTGATGGCGGAAAATCTATGGTGGCCACGTCATACGATGAAGAAGAGTTAATAAGGTACAACCTGTATTATAGCGATAGCGGCCAGAACAATGGTATCACTCCTAACATGATGGTTGTCAATCCCTCTTTATGGCTGACAATATCAAAATACGGTGCACAGCCCAACCTATTCATCCAGGGTACCATGAGCACTATGACTATATCGAGTCTGAAGGTCGTAGGCGAATTCTGCGACTGGGATTTGGAAAATGCCTGCCAAATGACACAATCAGACACCAATATATTTGAGGTGGATATCACCGACTTCCCAGGCGGCGAGGAGTTCAAGTTCAGCATCAACGATACACAGAACTGTTTCTGGGCTTCGGATCAGACAGAAGTGGGTCTGAACATCCCGTGCTATTGTGAGCGTGGGAATGACGGTAATAACTTCACCGTGGGTAAGTATGGCAAGAATTACAACGTGCATATCCGCTTGGAACTGGCAGAAGACCAGATGTCAGCCAATGTCACCATTACCGCCGACCCCATG
Organism: uncultured Prevotellaceae bacterium; assembly: GCA_946404865.1. Classification (GTDB taxonomy): domain Bacteria; phylum Bacteroidota; class Bacteroidia; order Bacteroidales; family Bacteroidaceae; genus Prevotella. The sequence goes on along the minus strand of CAMJFC010000022.1, from coordinate 27,587 downwards.
GAAGTGAAACTGGGCAAAAACGGTTGGGCTTCATTCGCCGCCGATGAGGACATGTCGTTCGCCAAGGCGATGGTTGAAGGCAACACACCTGTCAGCGTGACGGCATACGCCGTGACGGAGCGCAAAGGCCATAGCGTGGAACTGAAGGAGATAGAAGGCGGTGAATACCGTGCCGGTGAGGGCATCCTCATTCACGGTGATAGTAGTATGGAAGGCATAACGATAATAGTACCTCTACAGAAGTATCAGGGTGCTGCCGATGCCACTTACACTGACAACAAATTGGTGGGTCTGCTCGAGGACACCCTGGTGTCTGGCGGTCCTACGGTTTACCGCTTCGGTTATAGTCCCGCAGCGGACAGGGTGGGCTTCATGCAGTCGGATGCCGACTTCAACCTCTCTGCCGGAAAGGCCTACCTGCGTCTTGACGATGCCGGTGCCAACTTCATACCTCTGTTCGATGCCACACGTATAGAGGGTATCAGCACAGACAAACCCGACACCACAGCACCGATGTACAACGCCGCCGGACAGCGTGTGGACAGCAGTTACCACGGTCTGGTGCTGCAAAACGGCAAGAAGTTCATTTTGAAATAACAACCTAAAAATCGATACGAATATGAAGAAATATATAAAACCGGAGTTGAGAACTCTTGAACTGAATGCAGAGCAGCTGATGGGTGATGACACTCTGTCAATTCTGTCCAACGACCCTGATTTCATCGACATGAGCAATGAGGGAGTATTCTACGAAGACCCCATTCACCCCACCAACGTGTGGGACGAGTAACCAATTTTCCCCTGCCGGCTGGCAGGGGAAAATCTTTTAATACCCTATTGGCGGTAACATTTTATAAAATGCTTTCGGTTGCCCTAAAAATGCTCTTCGATGATATGCTTCAGGATCTGGCAATTACCAATACATTTGAGGTAGATTTCCGTCGTTATCCCATCTTGTACCAGACCAAACAAATGTGTGGTGTAGTCTTTGTGATAAATGGTGATTTTTTCATCATCCGCTTCAGTTTTTTGTATGTCAGCCCACCGATAGGCCATTTTGCCCACTATGATGTCCCGGCCCTGCAGCCTGATATAATTCTCATCACACTCGTCAAATAGGTATTGATGGAAACCGAGTTCCTCACCGCCATCATATTTCGCCTGTATCACAGGCCAAATATATTCAAGCCATTGCTCTTCTACGGCTTTCCAGAATCGTATTTCATGGTTGAAAACAGAGTTAAGCTTGCCATCTTCGTAATCATCACTAAAACTTGCCAACTCTTTTCTTTTTTTCTCCCCGATCATTTCACGCCCGTTGATACGGATGTAATAATCCAGTTTGTCATCTCCGTTTCTATCGGTTTTCCTCATCTCTGTGGCGATGACGTCCTCCACTTCATCCCAATGCACGACCTGTTGTTTGACAATATGACTTCGTTTCGTTTTAAACTCGATGATGGCGAACCCTTTTGTCCCGACGAAATAGTCGGTTCCACTAAAAAAGAGAGCGGTTTCGATACCCATCCATGCCACTAAAAGTGACAGGATGATGACCCAAATGGTGCCATGAAACAAATAGATGAACAGACCGGGCACCAAGATGGAAAAGGCCAAGACGAGGAATCTGTTCCTCTTGCTCATGGGTCTTTTCCTTTGGTTGGACGTCGCACAGAAAACGATGTCACCGATATCATCGGGAATGCAACGGAATATGCTTTTTCCGCTCTTCAGCTGATTCAGCAGTTTTCTCTCATCTTCGTGGAATGTCATATCGCTGTGATTTAAAAGGTTTTCAGGTTGTCCAGAATGAATTACGTGTGCAAAGTTATCACTTTTTTTGTATTTCTCTCGTTTTTTACATATCTTTGCCCCAAAGAGGTGAAGTTACTACGACTCGGCATAAAAAATGAACCAATTCATTTTGTTCTGCTCTCGTTTTTACGTAACTTTGCAAGCACCAAACGATTATTATTCATCACTATACTATGTTATTATCATGAAAAAATTCATTACTCTACTATTCCTGACTTTCATGGCCATGTCCATGACGGCACAAAGTGATTCTATCGCTCAACTGCTGAAAGAAGACCCACGCAGGGCTTACGGCAACGACTACCCCTATCCCATGGAAACAGCGAAGATGACCAAAGCGCCACGCGGCTACAAACCATTCTATATCAGCCACTACGCACGGCACGGTTCGCGCTACTATTGGACTGACCGGCTCTACAAGGACCTGGACACACTGCTCGCCGTGGCTCACAGACGGCACCAGCTGACCGCCACGGGCGAACGTTTCTACGCCCAGTTCATGGACTGCAAAAAAGAACTGATGACGGGTGTGAGCGAGTTGACCGACCTGGGGTGGCAGCAACACCAGCGAATCGCACGGACGATGTACAACCGATTCCCCGAGGTGTTTAAACGCGGCGGCAATGTCTTTGCCATCTCCTCGCTGTCAGGCCGCTGCGTGCTCAGCATGTCGGCCTTCTGCCAGGAACTGACGCAGTGCAACCCGAAGATAGAGGTGCGAGAGCAGTCATCACGTTTCACACTCGACGGCGTGGTGCCCACCGACCGACAGAACCCCGCACGCCGCGACTATCCGAGAGTCAAGCCCCGCTATGAGAAGAACCGCGACCAGTTCAAGAGCGACAACTCACTGCCACAAAAAGTCATCGAGAGGGTGTTCACCAGCACCGACAGCCTGCCGGGCAACGTCGCCCGCATCGGCGCCAACCTGATTGACCTCTACACCACCCTGCCCAGTATCGGGCACGACGGGATGATGGACGGTATTGTCTCCGACGATGAGATTGTTGCACGGTGGGAAGGGTCGAACTTAGGTTCCTACTCCTGGGTGTTCGGTCCCCAATACGAGATGATTCCCGTGCTCAAAGATATTCTCACGAAAGCCGAAGCTGCCATCGCTGGCACGAGCGACCACTTGGCCGACCTGCGATTCGGACACGACACCTGCCTGGGACCGCTGACGGTACTCATGGGCATCAACGGCGCCGACCTGGACCCGGAAGACCCCGCTCAGGTGAAATTCTGCTATCAAAACTGGGAGACATGCAAGGCATCGAACATCCAACTCATCTTCTACCGTGGCAAAGGTGGCAAGAACGATATCCTGGTGAAATGCCTGCTCAACGGCGCAGAGGCAAGACTGCCATTGCCCTCATCGCTCTATCCTTATTATAAATGGTCGGACTTCAAAAAAGTCTATGAAGGCAAATGCACATTATCGAACAACACATTATAGGCAAAGAAGGACCTGAACGATGTGAAGACGGCATGGTGCTGTCGGACAATTTCGTAGCGGTGGTGGACGGCAGCACCAACAAGAGTCATGTGCGTTTCCACTCTGCGATGAGCAACGGCCAATACTGCATGACGATGGTGAAGGCGTATATCGGCAAGATGGCTGCGGCCACGGACAGCACCATGTTCTGCCAAGGCATCACCCGGAGCATCAGAGCTGAATATGAAAAGGCAGGGGCCGATATGGCACTCCTGAGCACGACTCCCACCGAGCGCATGGCTGCCAGTGCCGCCGTCTATAGCAAGGCGAGACAGGAAATATGGTTGATTGGCGACTGCCAATGTCTGGTTGACGGTGTGCTCTACGACAACCCGAAGCCCTACGAAGAAGAGATAGCAGAGATGCGGAGCGCATATATCCGTCTGCAAATCAAACAAGGAGTGCGGCAAGAGGCGTTTCAGGAGCACGACACGGGGCGGGATTTCATCCTGCCCGTGCTCATCGACAGTTGCCGTTTCCAGAACCAGACCTTCTCCGTCATCGACGGTTTCGACATCCCTTTGTCGAAGGTGCGCGTCATCGATGTGAGCAACGCCAGCCAACTGGTGCTCGCCACCGACGGCTACCCCGAGTTGCGGCCCATGTTGGCGGAAAGCGAGGAGGCGTTAGCTCAACAGTTGGCCGACGACCCCTTGTGTATCTATCACCACAAGGCCACAAAAGGGATGATGCGCGGACGTGTTTCGTTCGATGACCGATGCTATCTCCGCATCATGATTGAGCCAACCTATCGTGATAAATCCGCGATGGAGAAAGGTGAATCTGAACGACTGACGCAAGCTTAAAAAGTGTAAGCAAAACACTTTATTTTGGCCTGTTTTTGGCCATTTTCGGGCCTGTAAACGTTTACATCGAGTCCACTTCTTTACAATTTATAAAATCGCTTATCTCACTGATTGACAGTGGATTGAATCGGATTACCCTTCCAATTCAATCCACTTTTTTGTTATATTGAGTTGAAATGCGTAATTTTATTCTCTATTTTTGCAAACGAATTCGTTGTTCAAGGTCAAACGACCAATCCCATACAACCAATCAACCTAATCCCCCAAACAACCACCCCCCCAATCTTCCAACTAACGTCCAAACTCCTAAACTCCCAAACTCCTAAACTCCTCCTCCCAAACGACCAAACGACCAAACGACCAAATAAAATATTCACCTAAAATTAATAAAAACAAAATCTATGAAAAAAGGAAGTTTCCTATTTGCATTATTGACATTTCTTATGATGTCAGTAAGCACCTTCGCCCAGAAGCAGAACGCATCGGGCACGGTGTACGACAGCAGCGGTGAGCCGGTCATCGGCGCTTCCGTGATTGAGAAAGGTACCACGAATGGTACCGTCAGTGACATCGACGGACATTTCACCCTTGCAGTGAATCCCGGCGCAACACTTGCTATCTCTTACATTGGTTATAAGAGCATAGACGTGGCTGCCGGTCAGAACCTAAGCATCACCTTGGAAGAAGACGCCCAAATGCTGAATGATGTGGTGGTCATCGGCTACGGTGTGCAGAAGAAGAGTGTGGTGACCGCCGCCATTGCCAAAGTGAGCAGCGATGACCTGGACGGCAAAACCCGCCTCCGCGCTGAAGATGCGCTGAAGGGCTTGGCTGCCGGTGTGAACGTCATCTCCGCCTCGGGACAGCCGGGTGCGAAGTCATTCATCCGCATCCGTGGTATCGGCACCATCAACGACTCCAACCCGCTTTACATCATCGACGGCATGCCTACCAACCAAGACGGTATGGAATCGGTGAACCCGAACGACATCGAGAGTATCGAGGTGTTGAAAGACGCTGCCTCGGGTGCCATCTACGGTGCACGTGCCGCCAACGGTGTCATCCTCGTGACGACGAAAAAAGGTAAGCAGGGTAAGGCCAGCATCAACTACAACTTCTCGTACGGTTGGCAGAGCCCCTGGCGCAAGCGCGACGTGACCGGTGCCACCGATTACGCCATCCTGCAAAACGAACGCATGGTGCGCACAGGACAAGCACCCCTCTACGCTGACCCCTACAACCTGACCGATGCCAACGGCGACCCCATCAATGGTTTCGGCACCGATTGGCAAGACCTGGTGTTCAATGAGAATGCCCCCATCGTGCAGCACGACGTGTCGGTGAGCGGCGCAAGCGAGCGCGTCAACTACTACCTCTCATTAGGTTATTTCACCCAAGAGGGTATCGTGGGCGGCAACTACGGTCACTCCAACTACGACCGTCTGACTATCCGTTCGAACAACCAGTTCAATCTCTTTGACGACTCGAAAGAGCGCACCTTCCTCAACAAGCTCGACTTAGGTGCCAACCTTTCTTATATGCGCGTACACAGCACCGGCATCGACGCCAACTCCACATGGGGCAGCATCTTGGGCTCGGCATTGTACCTCGCCCCCACCCTGCCTCCCACTCTCCGTGGCGATATCGCACAGAAGATGATCAGCCAGTATCCGCAATACGACCTGTACCGCGACGCTAACGGCAACCCCTATACCATCCCCGGATATATCGGTTCGTACCAGGAGCAGAACAACCCGCTGGCCATGTTGCAAGGCAACCCCACACGCGGTTGGTCGCACAAGTTCATGCCTAAGTTCAGCCTCGACCTGCAACTGTGGGACAACCTGAAATACCACTTCACATGGAGTGCCGAACTGTCGTTCTGGGGCAACGAGGGTGCCACCCTGCAGAAATACTACCTCTCCGGCAACAACAATGCCGACCACACCCAGGCATCGGTCTATAAAGGCAACAACAGCACATGGCAGGTGGAAAACACCCTCACCTACGACAAGACCTTCGGCAAACACACCATCGGTGTGGTGCTCGGACAGTCGGCCATGAAATCCAAGGGCGACGACCTCAGCGCCTACCGCTGGAACCTGATTAACACCAACAAGCCTTATCTGAGCTACGCCACCGATGTGGATTATGAGACCACGGTGGATGCCGATGGAAAAATCACCGGCGTGAAAAACCTCACCGGAAACGGTGGCGGTCCGTATGTGGAGCACCGTCTGACCTCACTCTTCGCCCGACTGAGCTATAACTACGATGAGCGCTACATGTTGCAGGCCACGATACGCCGCGACGGCAGCAGCCGCTTCGGCACCAACAACAAATACGGTACGTTCCCCTCTGTCTCCGCAGGATGGAACATCATGAACGAAGCATTCATGGAGCAGACCCGCAGTTGGCTGTCGAACATGAAACTGCGCGCCAGCTGGGGTAAGAACGGTAACGACAATATCGGCGATTTCGCCTATACCACTCTGTCAACCACTGGTGGTGACAGTAACTATTACTTCGGTTCCACCGGTGTGATGAACGTGGGTTCGAAGGCCAACCGCCTGGCCAATGAAGACCTAAAATGGGAAGAGAGCGAACAGACCGACCTTGGACTCGACCTCGGTTTCTTCAGCAATGCGCTCACCTTCTCGGTCGATTACTTCATCAAGAAGACCAACGGCATGATTATCGATATGCCCATCCCAAGCTACGTGGGTGAGGCCCGTCCGCTGGCCAACGTGGGCGACATGGAGAACAGCGGTGTGGAGTTTGAACTCGGTTACAAATGGCACATCAGCGATGCCAACTTCTCCGTCAAGGCCAACGCCTCCTACCTGCACAACGAGTTGAAGAACCTCGGCAACGACACCGGTTTCCTCAACTACGGCATCAGCCAGTTCAACGACGGCGGCACTCGTGCCGAGAACGGACAGCCCTTCCCCTTCTTCTATGGCTATAAGACCGACGGCATCTTCCAGAACATGGCTGAGGTGAACGCCTACACCAACAGCACCGGCGGGCTCATCATGCCCAACGCCAAACCCGGCGACATGCGCTTCGTGGATGTGAACGGCGACGGTACCATCACCGACGAAGACCGTACCAACATCGGTAACGGCACACCCACATGGAGCTTCGGTCTGAACCTGAACGCCGAATGGAAAGGCTTCGACCTGAGCGTCTTCTTCCAAGGCGTCAGCGGAGTGGATGTGTTCGATGCCACCTACCGTCAGGATGTCGCCTCAGGCAACTATCCCACGTGGATGTTGCAACGCTGGACCGGCGAAGGCACCTCGAACACCGTGCCGACACTGGGCGATAGCAAGAACTGGGTCGTCAGCGACCTCTATATCCAAGACGGTTCTTACCTGCGCTTGAAGAACCTCACCATCGGTTACACCCTGCCGCAGTATCTCACACGCAAGATCCGCATCGACCGCCTGCGCATCTACGCACGCGCCGAGAACTTGTTCACATGGACCAAATACTGGGGATTCGACCCGGAAATCGGTACCAGCAGCACCTCTCTGGGCGTTGACTACGGTGTCTATCCGCAAGCACGCACATGGACCCTCGGTTTCAACATTTCTTTGTAAGGTGAATGTTTTATCTTACAGATTCAACAACTCAATAAAGACCAATAACAATTATGAAACAATATATTTCCATCATAGCCATGTGTGCTGCGGCAGTCTTTATCCTTGCCTCATGCAGCGACGACTTTCTGGAGGTGAAAAAGCCCGACGGCGAACCTCTTGAGGAATACTACACCACCGACGAACGCCTGAACGAGGCGCTGGCCTCTGCCTACTCTCCCCTTCACTGGCCCGACTGGGACGGCACAGCCTACAACGACCTGACCGTGGACGCAGAAATCTTAGGTGACGACTTCTGGGTGGGCGGCGAACATGCCTCTGACAACTTGCACTGGCACAAACTGTTCAATTTCGACGGCAACGGCAACAACACGCTGGCCACCCTGTGGACCGACTTCTACAGCGGCATCAAGCGTTGCAACGACGCCATCAAATATTGCTCTTGGGGGCACGGCACTGAAGAGACGCGCAAATCCATCGAGACACAAGCCCGTCTGCTTCGCGTGTACTATTACAACATCTTGTGGCATTACTACGGCAACGTGCCTTTCTACCTGGAGAACCTCTCTTTGCCCTACACGGCTCCGCAGTTGAAAGCTGATGAGATTTACGCACAGCTGTTACCTGAGTTAGAGTCTATCATCGCCTCGAAGGTGCTGCCAATGAGATGGAAGGCAAGCGAAGCCGGCCGTGTGTCGCAAGCCATGGCTTACATGCTCTACGCCGAGATGGTGATGTATCAGAACGATACCGCACGCTATCCGCAGGCACTGGCCTACATGAAAGAGCTCATCGCATCGAGCGACTACCAACTCAACCCCAACTATGCCGACATCTGGAAAGAGAGCGGCGAATGGTGCCAGGAGAGCATCTTCGAGATCAACTACAACGACGATCAGGCACAACGCAACTGGGTGTCTGGTATCAATTTCTCCACCTGGGCCGGTGGCAGCGTGCTGCCCACCCTCATCTCGCCCAACAAATGGCCGGGCGGCGACGGATGGAACACGGGTGAAGACGGCTGGGGATTCCTGCCCATGCGCGTAGAGACCTACGATATGTTCGCAGCGAACGACCTGCGCCGTGATGCCACCTGTTGGGATGTGCGCGGCGTGGAGTACACCAACCGCTATCAGGACACTCACATCTGGTTGGCCAAGTACCGTCCGTTCTCAGAGAACAACAAGGACTGTCCCACCTCGAAGAACCTCAACTACAATAACAACAAACGCATCTACCGCTATGCCGAGACTCTGCTCAACGCCGCTGAACTGCTCTTAGCTACGGGTGGCAGCAGCAGCGAGGCCACAGGCTACCTGAACCAAGTGCGCCAGCGCGCCGGCTTGGACGCCTTAGGCAGCATCAGCGAGGATGACATCATCAACGAACGCCACCTGGAATTCGTGGGCGAGGGCAAACGCTACTTCGACCTTGTGCGTACCGGCCGTGCGGCCAGCGTGCTCGTGCCCGACAAATACGGCTATCGCACCAACTCATGGACGCCCAATAAGAAATACATCCCGTTGGCACAGTCAGAACTCGATGCCGACCCGACATTGGTGCAGAACAATTATTAGAGGTGAGAGGTAAGAGGTATGAGGTATGAGATAAGAGGTATGAGAATAGTTTTCCAAATGCGATAACTAATGTCTTCACTCCTAAACTCCTAAACTCCCAAATTCATCATTCTTCATCGCGAAGCGACAATTCAACACTCAACACTCAACATTCAACATTCAAATCAAACAACAATGAAAACAACCATATATCAAAAAGCAAAGAAATTATCGAAGGTAGTCCTGCCGCTCGGTCTTTTCGCTCTGACACCTATACTCGGGGGTTGCTCGCCTGATTCGTTTGAGGGAGCCGACCCGAACGGATTGCCCACCATGGAGGGTGTCGATTTCTCGATGTCTGTTGACCAAGAAGTCAACCAAGTACTTTTGAGCGTTCCCGAGATGAAAGGCGTTTATCCCGTCTGGATCATCAACGGCGCCACCTATTCCACACTCAATGAGGTGGGATGGTCGAACGTGGAACGCGGCACCTACCCCGTAGAGTTGAGATTAGCCAACCGCAACGGGTTCAGCCAAGGAAGCATCACCAAACAGTTCACCTTCAACGAGACGAAGATCAACTACACCGCCATGTTCAACCGCATCAAGGACAAGGAATGGCGCATCGACAACGCAGAGATAGCCCACATGGCTTGCGGCCCTAACGGCGGCGACGGCACAGGATGGTGGAGCGCCAACCCAGACGACAAGAAAGACTTCGGTGTGTATGACGACCGGCTCACTTTCACCGTAGAGAGCAACAAAGGCGGCACCTATACCTATAACCCCGGTCCCGACGGCAAGACCTATGTGAACTACGGCACCACCATCTGGGGGTCGCAGCCCGAACCCGACTATGACATCGACAATCAGGAACAGACCAGCAGCTGGTATTTCCAACGCGGCACTTGGACCGACGCTGAAGGAAAGGAAATCGACGTGGATTACCTCGTATTGGGCGACAACACCTTCTTCCCCTACATCAGCAGCGATGCACAATACCAACACCCCCGTTTCCGTATCGAGTCGCTCACCGCATCGAAGATGGTGCTAATCTATGAGGGCGACGGCATCTCATGGCGTTTCATCCTTACCAGCAAAGAGGCTGCGAAAACCTTTGAAGGCTTCGACGCCAACAGTGATTTCAACCTTTGGAAAGGCATCACTCCTTCCATGTCGTTCCACTTCCAGCCCGGATGGGCTGACAAGCGCACTCCCGAGATGGAGAGCACCTTCATTGACGGCAACAACGACTACACCGTGACCGTGCCCGACGCTTGTTCCGACCGTTGGCAGGCACAGATGCACTTCCACACCAACTTGGTGACCAACACCAGCACACACTATGACTTCTCGGTCATCCTCAATGCCGACAAAGACATCAACGGTGTGACCTTGAAACTGACCGACGAAACCGACTCACAAGCCATGATTGAGGTGGCCGACATTAGTTTGAAAGCCGGCGAGGACTTCATCTTCTGGCGTAGCGACCTGCAAGGCTTGGATTTGAATACCGTGAAACTCGTGTTCGACTTCGGTTATGCCGCTGAGCCCACCACCGTCAACGTACGCAACATCGTACTCAAAGACCATGCCAACGACGACGGTACTGTACTGCCCGAACAGGGTGGTGAAGAAGGCGGCGAGGAACAACAGGCACAGATGGACTGGGACTACGATTCAGCAGCCAACCTCTGGAAGGCCGTCGATGAGGGTTCGATGTTCGACGCCTTTGGCTACTACTTTGCCACAGGCGGCGATTGGCAAGAAATCCCCTTCAGCGAAGCCACCCACAACGGCGATACCTATGAGATAGACCTGCCCGAAGGACTGGGCAGCTTGCAATGGCAAGGACAGTTCCACATCGACACCAAACTGACCGCTTCAGCCAGCAAGAAGTATAACTTCTACCTCATGATGGAGGCCGACAACGACATGCCGCAGGTGACCTTTAAACTGACCGACTCGGGCGACAACAACTACTTCTTCGTGGAGCGCGCCGATGTTCCCGCCGGAGGCTTTGTCTTTAAGAAAGAGGGTGTAAGCCTGAAAGAAGGCACTGACGCCTCCACTGTCCGTATGTTCTTCGACTTCGGTGGCTCGCCCAGCGGCACCCATGTGAAAATCAGCAAGATTTATTTTGAGGAAGTCCTCAGCATGGACTACGACGACGCCGACAACCTTTGGAAAGCCGTCGATGACGGTTCAATGTTCGAGGCCTTTGGTTACTACTTTTCCACAGGCGACGATTGGCATGAAATCCCCTACAGCGAAGCCACCCACAACGGCAATGTGTATGAGATTGACATGCCCGAGAATATCGGCACCTTACGGTGGCAGGCACAGTTCCACATCGACACCAAGTTGACCGCATCGGCCAACAAACAGTATGCCTTCCAAGTAGAAGTAGAGACCGACAACGATATTCCTCAGATGACTTTCAAACTGACCGACTCGGGCGACAGCAACTACTTCTTCGAAGAGCGCACTGACGTGCCCGCAGGTGAACCTTTCGTGTTCAAGCGCACCAGCCTCACCCTGAAAGAAGGCGCGAATGCTTCCGCTATCCGTCTGTTCTTCGACTTTGGTGGAGCAACCGCTGGCACACACGTGAAAATCAGCAAAATAGTCTTTAAAGAATTGTAAGATGAAACAACACATGATCATCAATAGTTTATTGCTCTCTCTCGCCGTAGCCTTCACAGGCTGCGGCGGGGGCGACGACAACAACACCCCGTCGGGCGGTAGCAGCGCTGTCACCATCACCGTGAAACCCGAAGCACTGGACTTTTCCGCAGAGGGCGGCACTTATAACATCGGCGTGAACACCACAGGTAAGGAATGGGGCGCATATACCGATGCGGCATGGCTGACGGTGAGCACCGCCAACACCACCCAGCAACAAGGAACGGTGACGGTGAAAGCCGAGGCCAATCCCACCACAGGGAACCGCTCGGCTACGGTCACTATCATGTCGGGCGCAGCAAGAAAACAAGTGGCCGTGACACAGGCTGCCGCCGCTGCGGAGGCCTACCCCGCCCCCGATGGTTACACTCTGGTATGGCACGATGAGTTCAACAGCGGCACTGAGTTAAATGCCTCTGACTGGACACACGAGGTGCAAAAGTCCGGATGGGTGAACAATGAACTGCAGAACTACGTCAATCACCTGACCCCCGGAGGCGCTGAGGTGACCGAGGTTAAGAACGGCGCACTGCACATCCACTGCCTGAAAGAGGACGGCAAGATTTACTCAGGCCGCGTGTATGCGAAAGTGAAAGAAGGCTGGAAATACGGATTTATCGAAGCCCGCATCAAACTGCCGAAGGGCAAGGGCACCTGGCCCGCCTTCTGGATGATGCCCGTCAACTTCAAGTCATGGCCCGCCGACGGCGAGATTGACATCATGGAAGAGGTGGGAGGCCATCCCAACTATGTGTCGTCGAGTCTGCACGCCAATGCCCATGTGCACAGCAACAACACTCAGGTGACACATGAGATGCTGTGCAACGGTGCGGAGGATGACTTCCATACCTACGCCATGGAGTGGACATCGCAGAACATCACCACCTATGTGGACGGAAAGGTGCAACTGAGCTATGACAACCGTGGACTGGGGCGCGACGACTGGCCCTACGACGACCCCTTCTACATCATCTTCAACCTCGCATGGGGCGGCTCTTGGGGCGGCACCTACGGCATTAACGAGGGCGCACTGCCTGCCACCATGGAGATTGACTACGTGAGAGTCTTTCAGAAATGAGAAATAAGCGTGTTTCAGCAATGAAAAAAGTTTTGTTCCTGGCAGCGATGGCCGTGACGGCCATCACTGCCCCTTCACAGAACACGCCCGTCTATCTCGATGACAGCAAACCCATCGAGCAACGGGTGGAAGACGCCTTGCAACGCATGACGCTCGACGAGAAAATCGCCGTCGTCCATGCGCAGAGCAAATTCTCCTCACCGGGTGTGATGAGGTTGGGGTTCCCCGACTTCTGGACCGATGACGGTCCTCACGGTGTGCGTCCCGATGTGCTGTGGGATGAATGGGTGCAGGCTGGACACACCAACGACTCGTGTGTCGCCTTCCCCGCCCTCACCTGTCTGGCTGCCACGTTCAACCCCGACATGGCGCGCATCTATGGCGAGAGCCTGGGCGAGGAAGCCCTCTACCGCGACAAAGACATGATTCTGGGTCCGGGCGTGAACATCAACCGCACGCCGCTCAACGGACGCAACTTCGAATACATGGGTGAAGACCCCTATCTGGCCAGCCGCATGGTGGTGCCCTATATCCAAGGCTTGCAGTCGAAAGGCGTGGCGGCGTGTGTGAAGCACTACGCCATGAACAACGACGAGGAGTACCGACATCAGGTGAATGTGGTGCTGAGCGACCGCGCCTTGCATGAGATTTACTTGCCCGCCTTCAAGGCCGCCGTGACCGAAGCCGGCACATGGGGCATCATGGGTGCCTATAACCTCTATCAGGGTCAGCACAACTGCCACAACCAGACTCTGCTCAACAAGATACTGAAAGGCGACTGGGCCTACGACGGTGTGGTGGTGAGCGACTGGGGCGGTGCACACGACACCGACGAAGCCATCCGCAACGGACTGGACATGGAATTCGGCACATGGACCGACGGACTGACCATGGGTGCGACCAACGCTTACGACATGTATCATCTGGCCAAAGCCTACAAAGACGGCATCCGCGAGGGAAAATACACGGAGCGCGAATTGAACGACAAGGTGCGCCGCGTGCTGCGCCTCTTCTTCCGCACCACGATGAACAAAAACCGTGGCTACGGTTTTCTGTGCAGCGACGCCCACTATGCCGCCGCACGGCAGATAGCCGACGAGGGCATCGTGCTGCTGCAAAACAAAAATGAGGTGCTGCCCCTGCGCTTAGAGGGCAAGAAACGCATCCTCGTGGTGGGTGAGAACGCCATCAAGATGATGACGGTAGGCGGCGGCAGTTCATCGCTCAAAGCCCAACATGAGATACTGCCCCTCGACGCGTTGTCGGACGCATGTGCCCGCTACGGCGTGACGTGCGACTATGCCCGTGGCTATGTGGGCGACACCGTACAGAGCTATAACAATGTGACCGTCGGGCGCAGCATTGCAGAGCGCCGTCCGGCACAGGTGCTGCTCGATGAGGCCGTGGCAAAAGCCCGTGAGGCTGACTATGTGATTATCTTCGGCGGACTGAACAAGAGCGACCATCAGGACTGCGAAGGCCATGACCGCACCGACTATGCCCTGCCCTACGGCCAGGATGAGTTGGTGAAAGCACTGGCAGCCGTCAATCCCAACACCGTGTTCGTCAATATCTCGGGCAATGCCGTGGCCATGCCATGGAAAGACCAGGTGGGCGCCATCGTTCAGGGTTGGTTCATCGGCAGCGAGAGCGGACTGGCACTGACCGACGTGCTCACCGGCAAGGCCAACCCGTCGGGCAAACTGCCCTTCACGTGGTTCACCACACTGCAAGACGTGCCGGCACACCGGCTGAACACCTACCCCGGCACATGGCGTGAAGGACATGACATCATCGACGAGACCTACGCCGACGACATCTATGTGGGCTACCGTGGTGCCGACCACTACAAAGTGCGCCCGACCTTCGCCTTCGGCCACGGGTTGAGCTACACCACCTTTGAGATGGGCAAGGCCACCGCTGACAAGAAATCGATGAACGCCTCGGAGCGCATCACCTTCACCATTCCGGTCAAGAACACCGGCAAGGTGGCAGGCGCCGAAGTGGTACAACTCTACATCCGCGATGTGAAATCGTCGCTGCCCCGTCCGCAGAAAGAGTTGAAAGCATTCCAGAAAGTCTATCTGCAACCCGGCGAACAGCGCGACGTGCGCCTCACCATCGATGCGTCGGCATTGAGTTATTATGACGACCGACAGGAAGCGTGGGTGGCAGAACCCGGCGATTTTGAAGCCCTGATCGGCAATGCCTCGGACCATCTGACGGCAAAAGTGAAATTTTCATTAGAAAAAAATCTTCAATAGGATTCTGAGATTCAAAAAATTTGACTATTTTTGCAGGCGAGATACTACGGAGATACACTTCGTGGTGTCTCGACTGTCAATTATAGCCATGAAGAAACTACTGATTTCCCGTTTTATAGCCATCACGTTCATGACCTTGACCACCATCGCGGTCAAGGCTCAGCACAATCTGGATTCGCTCTATCGCTGTTTGGACAGCGAGATAGAGCGTTTTTCTGATTATGTGAGTGTTCACGACCGTGAGGTGAATCTGCTGACGCAAGAACTGGCCCAGGCCAAGGATGACGCCCTGCGCTTCGACCTCAACTACCGTCTCTACGACAAATACCGCGCCTTCATCAACGACTCGGCCGTCTATTATCTCCGGAACTGCATCGACCTGGCCGGGCGCTTGCAGCAACCGTCGAAAGTGAACGAGTGCCGTTCGCTGCTGGCGTTGCGTTGTAGCAATACGGGTATGTATGACGAGGCATTGGAGATACTGAGCACCGTGCGCACCGAAGAGATGGACACTGCCGCACTCGGCATCTATTATGAGGCACGCAACCATGTGTATAACGAGTTGGCCTACTACACTCATCTGGCTGACATGAAAGAGAAATACCTGTCGGAGGCGGGCAAATATGAGGGACTGATGCTCAGCATCCTGCCCGACACGTCGGATGCGTCGATGCTGCGCCGCGAGATGGCGGCCTTGAATGCCGGTGAGTTGCAGCAGTCGAAAGCCATCAATGATGAATGGCTCCAGCGTGTGACACCCGGCAGTCACCGCTATGCCCTGGTGGCGCTTTATCGCTATCTGGAATACAAAGCGGCAGACAACAACAACGAGATGATGTACTGGTTGGCGGAATCGGCTTTGTCGGATGTACGCAATGCCGTGATGGACCAAGGGTCGCTGTGGGAGTTGGCCAACCAACTGATGTTGGAGGGCGACGTGGACCGCAGTTACCGTTACATCAGTTTCACGAGCGAGTGCGCCAACCGTTACGGTTCGCGCCAGCGCAGTTGGCAGATAGCCCCGCTGCTGTCGGCCATCGCCAACAACTACAAGGCGCAGAGTGAGCGCAGCAGTCACCGCCTGCGCCTCACCATCATCGGCATCAGCGTGCTCGCCCTGTTGCTCCTGGCTTCGCTTTTCTATGTCAACCGCCAGCGTAAACGGTTGGCCGTGGCACAACAGCAGTTGCAACAGACAAACGAGAAACTGGCCTCAGCCAACGGTCTGCTGTCGGACAAGAACAATGAGTTATCGGAAGTGAACAACCAGCTGCACGCGCTGAATGCGCAGTTGGCGGAGTCGAATCAAGTGAAGGAGGAATACGTCGGACGGTTTATGCGCCTCTGCTCCGTCTATATCGACAAGATGGACCAATTCCGCAAGCGCGTGAACAAGATGATGAAGAACCACGAATATGAGGAGCTATACAACAGCACGCGGAGCCAGGAGTCGAAAGCGCAGCAGTTGGAGGAGCTCTTCGGCAGTTTCGACGCCGCCTTCCTGCACCTGTTTCCCAATTTCGTGTCAGAGGTGAACAAACTATTGAAACCCGAGGAGCGGATGGCATTGGAGAAAGACAAGCGCATGAACACCGACCTGCGTATATTGGCTCTCATCCGTCTGGGTATCGATGACAGTTCGAAGATTGCCGAATTTCTCAACTACAGCGTCAACACCATCTACAACTACCGTGCCCGTCTGAAGACCAATGCCATCGTAGAACGCGACGACTTCGAGCGTCTGGTAAAAGAGATTGGCATGCCGAAGTAAACAATGGTATTTATTTCATCTCCTCCGCCACGCGGTTGGTAAGGGCAACGAACTCGGCGATGGTGAGTTGCTCGGGACGGCGTGTCATCATGTCATCGGCATAGAAGGCGGCTGAGGCGGGACGCTCAGTGAAGAGCTGACGCAGACTGACTCGCAACATCTTGCGACGCTGGTTGAACACGGTCTTCACCACACGGCGGAAAAGCGCCTCGTCACACCCCAAATGCGTCACGCTGTTGCGTGTCATGCGGATTACCGCACTCTTCACCTTGGGAGGGGGATTGAACACCGTCTCATCGACCGTGAAGAGGTATTCCACATCATACCACGCTTGTATCAACACGCTGAGGATGCCGTAGGCTTTTGTGCCGGGCTCAGAGGCGATACGCAACGCCACTTCGCGCTGTATCATACCCGTACAACAGGGGATGAGGTGGCGGTTGTCAATCATCTTAAAGAAAATCTGTGTGGAGATGTCGTAGGGGTAGTTGCCCGTGAGTACGAACTGCCGCCCGTCAAAGAGACGCTCCAGGTCCATGCGCAGGAAGTCCTCGCCGATGATGTGGTCGCGCAGCTTGGGGAAATGCTCATTGAGCCATGCCACCGACTCGCGGTCTATCTCCACCACTTTTACTTCACGGTCTTTCGGCATCAGGTATTGGGTGAGCACGCCCATGCCCGGTCCCACTTCTAAAACGGGAATGCCGGGACATGCGTCGACGGTATCGGCAATGCGCCGGGCGATATCGAGGTCGGTCAGGAAATGCTGACCGAGGTTTTTCTTTGGTCTTACTTGTCGCATGATGTAGAAATAAGGGGTGTGAGAGATGAGCTTATTGTTTGGGGGGAGAGGATGAGAGATTGCCATGCAAAGGTAAAGAATAAAAACGAGAATAAAAAAGAATTACGAAATAAAAGAGCAGAGCCTACATTAAAAATGGACGGCAACCGGAAAACCAGCTGCCGCCCACTCATATATATTCGCACAGTAAAACTATTCAATCAAAAAAAATGGTTTAGCGGAGGGAAGGGTGAATCTCCTTAAACTCCAACACCATCACAACTGCTTTCACCACGGCCATAGCGACCAAACCAAATGTCAACATAATCTTAAATTTTTTATAATTGTTATCTCTGAAATTGCGATGCAAAGGTACGGCTTCCGCAGCCTTTTTGCAAACCTTCCGGCATCTTTCGTTCAAAAAGCCACAGTTTATTGACACAAGTCAAAACACAAGCTTTTTGTTATTATTTGATATAAAACTGCATATTTTCCTTATAAATAGTAAGGAAATGTTTAATTATTCTTAAAATATGACACCAAAGTGAACAATTTGCAAGAAAAATACTTATATTTGCAATGCTACTAACTATTATCGGGAGGATACGTTATGAATACAAAACAACAAAGGTACGAGGAAGAGTACGAACTCGACAACATCTACAACTGTGATACCGATGAACGGTATGCCTATGGTGCAGAACCTTCAATATGGTATAATTGACATAATTGAGAAATGGGGCAAGGCGGGTCTTCGGCTTAAGGCGGAAGACCCGCTTTGTTTGTGACTGGGATAAAAAAAACGTGCGTTGTGTTTCGCATCTCGCTTTTATTGCCTAACTTTGCACACAATAATCAACAGAGATATCATTACATGGAAGAGAACAACAACAAGTACATCGCTGTAGCATACAAACTGTATAGCGTGGAAGAGAACGAAACAGAGTTATTGGAAGAGGCTACCACCGAACGGCCTTTTATATTCATCAGCCACATGGGCGTGACTCTTCCCGCATTTGAGGAGAAGCTCGTGGGACTGTCGGCAGGTGAGGAATTCGACTTCACCATCGGCAAGGACCAGGCCTACGGCGACTACGACGACGAGGGCGTGCTCGAACTGGACAAGGAGATGTTCTGCATCGACGGGAAGTTCGACCATGAGCATATCTATGAGGATGCCATCATCCCGCTTCAGAACCAAGAAGGACAACGCTTTCAAGCACAAGTGGTGAAAGTGGGCGCCGACAAGGTGACCGTGGACCTGAACCACCCGTTGGCAGGTTGCGACCTTAAGTTCGTAGGCTCGGTGCTCGTTTCACGCGAGGCAACCAACCAAGAGTTGGAGCAGATGGCCAAATTGCTGAGCGGCGAAGGCTGTGGCGGTTGTGGTGGCTGCGGAGGTGGCGGTTGCGATAATGGTGACTGCGAAGACGGCGGTTGCGAAGGCGGCGGCTGCGACGGATGTGGTTCCAAGTAATAATAGACATGAACACGTTCGGACATCAATTCACGCTGACCACTTTCGGTGAGAGCCACGGAGCCGCTATCGGGGGTGTGGTCGATGGCATGCCGGCCGGCATCGACATCGACCTCGATTTCATACAGTCAGAGCTCAACCGACGACGTCCCGGACAGAGTGCCATCACGACGTCGCGCAACGAGGCCGACCGGGTGGAGTTGCTCAGCGGTGTGTTTGAAGGCAAATCCACAGGATGCCCCATCGGATTCATCGTGCGCAACACCAACCAACACTCGCAGGATTATGAGAACATGCGCTGTCTGTATCGACCCTCACACGCCGACTATACCTATCAGACCAAATACGGCATCCGCGACCATCGCGGCGGCGGACGCTCATCGGCTCGCATCACCATCAGCCGGTGTGTGGCCGGCGCACTTGCCAAACTGGCACTGCGCAAATACGGCATCAGCATCCAAGCCTATACCTCGCAAGTGGGGGATATCGCCCTGGACCGCGATTATCACCGTTATGACCTCTCACTCACTGAGCAGAATGCCGTGCGCTGTCCCGATCCGGAGAAGGCCGACGAGATGGAACGGCTGATTCTGCAAGTGAAAGAAGAGGGCGACACCATCGGCGGTGTTGTCACCTGCGTGGTGCGTGGTTGTCCGCCGGGCGTTGGCGAACCTGAATTTGGCAAGTTGCACGCACAACTGGGTGCAGCCATGCTCAGCATCAATGCCGTGAAAGGATTCGAATATGGCGAGGGATTTGAGGGTGTGCGCTTTCGCGGCAGTGAGCAAAACGACGTGTTCGTCAATGACCATGGCCGCATCACCACACACACGAATCACAGCGGCGGCATCCAAGGCGGTATCAGCAACGGACAGGACATCTATTTCCGGGTAGCTTTCAAACCCGTGGCGACAATTCTACAACAGCAACAGACGGTGGATTTAGAAGGAAATGCCACGACCTTGAAAGCCCGCGGACGACACGACCCATGCGTGCTGCCGCGCGCTGTCCCTGTGGTTGAAGCGATGGCCGCCATCACTATTTTAGACCAGATTTTATCGATGAAATCTTGATTTTCATCCCGTTTCGTTAATAATTGTTATTCTGACAATTATTTTCCTCACAAAACAAATTTGTTTCAAAAAATACCGCTATATTTGCACTCGGTTATGGACGATTTGTGAAAATCGCGATAACCTAGTTAAGTCTAGTTTAGTTTTTGTGTTGGTTGAGAGCTGCCGAACGGCAGCTCTCAAATTTTATATCAAAACACTAAACCCTAAACCCTCATCCCTCAACCTTCCTTCACACTGCTCCGATGATTTCTTGCACCGAGCGACAACCGTGGCGTTCGAGCCATTGGTCGATGCCGTCGCGCACCCGGATAGTGACAGCAGGGTCGATGAAATTGGCAGTGCCTATCTCGATAGCTGTGGCACCCGCCATGAGGAATTCAATGGCATCCTCTGCGGTCATGATGCCTCCCAGTCCGATGACAGGAATCTTGACGGCATGAGCCACCTGCCACACCATACGCACGGCCACAGGTTTCACGGCAGGACCACTGAGTCCGCCCGTAGCGATGCTGAGCACCGGTCGCCGCCGTTCGATGTCAATGGCCATGCCCATCAGTGTATTGATGAGCGAGACACTGTCTGCGCCTTCATCCTCGCAAGCCCGTGCGATGTCAATGATGTTGGTGACATTGGGCGACAGTTTTACGATAAGCGTCTTATGATAGCGTTCGCGTACAGCCCTGACCACGCTGGCAGCACCGGCCGTGGTGACGCCGAAAGCCATACCCCCCTGTTTGACGTTGGGACATGAGATGTTCAGTTCGATAGCGGGGATACGCTCAAGCGCGTCGATGCATGCGGCACACTCCGCATAGTCGTCGGGTGCCGAACCGCTGACATTGACAATGACATTCGTATCGATATCCTTCACCTGAGGATAGATATGCTGACAGAAATAATCCACCCCTTTGTTTTGCAGTCCAACACAATTGAGCATACCCTGGGCCGTTTCCACCATGCGCGGATAGTCATTTCCCTGCCTCGGATGGAGTGTCGTGCCTTTGACGATAATACCTCCAATCTGGTCGAGGGGTACAAAGTCAGCAAACTCTAATCCGTAACCGAATGTCCCCGAAGCAGTCATAACGGGGTTCTTCAAATTTAATGATTTTATATTTACATTTAAAGTGGCCATAACAACTTCTTAATATTTAACACGGGTCCTTCTTTACACACACAAATATTACCCTCGGTGGTATTCTCCACACAACAGAGACAGGCACCCAATCCGCATGCCATCATATTCTCCAGCGACACCTCACAATCCGTATCGGTATGCCGCGCATAACGAGCCACAGCCACCATCATCGGCTTAGGACCGCAGGTGTAAATGCGGTCGAAGCGTTCACTTCCGAGCACACTGTGGTTGGTCACAAAACCGCGCTCGCCCATGCTGCCGTCTTCGGTTGTGACGAGCACCCTGCCCAGTTGTTTGAAGTGGTCGAACATCAAGAGATCGTTTGCCGTTCGGGCACCCAACAGGAAGGTGGGTTCTGCGCCCATCGCTCTCATGCGCTCACCGAGGTAGAGCAGCGGAGCCACCCCCACGCCGCCACCGACAAGCAGGTAGTTACCCTGAGGCTGTTCGGGCAGCGTGAATCCATGGCCCAACGGCAGCACACAGTTGAGCGTGTCACCAGGTTTCGAGGCAGCCATCCACCGCGTGCCGTCGCCCACGGCAGCCACCAATAGCCATAGTTCATTGTCGGACACCGACACCTTATTTATAGATATAGGTCGTCGGAGGAAGGTAGAAGGCGAACCATCGACACGCACCTCGACGAACTGTCCGGGTTGCATCTCTGGCAAGGGGGCGGGCTGTGTGAGTTTGAGCAGCACATACTTGCCACCCATGGGTTCCACCGACTTGACTGTTAAATCGAGAATATATTTCATGATACAGTGTTTAGAAGTTGGTGCAAAGATAAAACAAAAAAACGAGAAAGCACAAGGATAATTCAGAATTAAGAATGCACAATTCACAATTATCAATTCACATTGCACAATTCACAATGCAACATAACAGCCGCCTTTACGCAAGAGAAAGCACTAACCCTATACAAAAAGAGGTAAGGGGTAAGGGGTAAGAGGTAAGAGATTACTCTGCAAATGGAGTATTGTCTTCACTCCTCCACTCCTTCACTCCTCCACTCCTAAACCATCAACCTTCAACCCACATCCCTAAACCCTAAACACCTCAACCCTAAACCCTCAACCTTAAGGAGTAAACGACTCATAGGTTTGGTCATCGTAGAAGACACGAATCTCAGTGATGCGCCGAGCAGATTTGTTAAATATTTTGACATCATTTTTCGCTGATTTTTTGGGTGTACGTTCTACACTCTGCGAAACAGGGGGTTCGTTTCCCCCATCGGGTAGGGTAGTAGAAGTGAGGTCGAAGCCCAATGTCTGCTCCACACCCGTCTTAGGAGTGTCCGACGTAACCTTTTGTGCGTCAACATCGTGCATAAACATCTCGCCAGTACCAAACACAAGCCAATCAAGACTGATGTCTGGCAGTTTACTACGGATAGCCTCAACAGTGTTGAGGGTAGGTTTGGTTCTACCGTTGAAGATACTACTGAGTGCTGCTGTCGAGACGCCGATGAACTGAGCGAAGTTGTGCTGGCTCATGTGTTGCGACTCCATGATTTTCCGGATTCTGTCTTTCATAACGATTTTACTAATCAGTCACTTTTTTAGACCCTTTCATTTAGGTTTACAAAGGTAAAGCGAAAAATTTAAATATGCAAATTTTTCAAGTGTAAATTTTTCAATTTTTAAATTCGTATTTCGTTTGCAATCTTTACATATACAAACGTAAACTTTACAAATATTGATAGCACACTTAGACCCACGCCTACATTTGTAGTAATCATATTAAAAGTAATTATCAAACAATTTGCCATATCTATTTGATATACATTCATTTACAATATAATACCATCATTAAAACACTATGTTTTGTTAATTCTTTTGTCCAATTGCCAATTTTTACATAAAGAAAATATCTAATTGAGCACTATAAGTTGTTGGTTTTATACTATTTACACAATATTTGACATTTTGAATAAATATTCATGCACATTTTAAGATGTAACAGGATGCCTTTACGTTTAAAAACTTTAATCTTACAAAGCCTATTCCGCTTTTCGTTTTGATACTTGAATAATTATGATGTTTGTAAACGTTTGTTTCTGTTTTAAAAGCGAAATTTTGAATTTTAAATGCAAAAATTCCTTAATGCCATTTCTTGAAAACGCCTAAAAAATCGATTTTTGGGCATTTCGTTTGTTTTTCCGACGAGGGTGCGAAACGGCTTCAAAAATCGAAGTTTTCAGCGGCCAGAAACGCGCGGAACATTTTAGAAATGAAACATTTAGGCACAAAAAAAGCATCCGTTTGGATGCCATTTTCGGGTGAAACCAGAGTCAGGAAAAGTGCTTTTTTCAGTGCAAAATGAAGAAAATTAGCTCTTTCATCAGCTCTCCCATGCTTGTATTAGGGTTATCTAAGCCCTTACTTTTGGCGTCAACCTCTCTAATTTTGGAAATAATCTGTAGTGTTTTCATTCCGGAGTAATTTCTCATGCCTGCGATATAGTCGCGCGCGGCCCATCCCGATGACAAATCGAGGAATTTTGCGACGTCGTCTTCCGTACGTTTTCCTGGCGCGTAATAGGCAAGCATCAAATTCTGAAAATAAATGAAGAGATTTGGGAGAAGGCCGTAGATGGAACCCGTCTTGGGATTGTTGTCAAAATATTTTACTATCCTGTTTGCCTTGAGAACATCCCTTGCAATAAGTGCGTTTTTCAGTTCAAAGATGTTATAATCTTTGCTAATCCCTATTTTCTCCTCTACCAACTCAGGGGTCACGCGGCGGTCGTTATCGGGCAAGGAGATGAGCACCTTGTCAAGTTCAGACGTCAGGCGCGACAGGTCGGCCCCCACATGGTCGGCAATCATCTGAACCGACTTACGGTCAGCGGTGGCACCCTTGGAGCGCAGATACCCCTCAATGAACGACGGCAGTTCATAATCCCGTTTTTTAGGGCTATCAAACACGACGCCCACTTTGGCAGCCTTCTGTACGATCTTCTTCCGCTGGTCGATCTTACCGTTCTTATAACACAGCACCAGAACGGTCGTGGGCATCGGTTTGTCCAGATAGCTCTCCAGTGCATCCCACGACCGGATGTTCTGTGCCTCTTTCACCACCACCACCTGCCGCTCAGCCATCATGGGGTAGCTCTTGGCCATGTCGGAAATCTTCGAGCAATTGGTATCTGCTCCATAGACGACGCTCAGGTTGAAATCGCGCTCATCGGGCGAGAGTGCGTGCTCGATAATATAGTCGCAGATGAAGTCGATATAATAAGACTCCTCTCCCATGAGCAGATAGAAAGGTCTGTAATTGCCACCCTTCAGTTCTTTCATGATGCTGTCGAAGGTATTTGACTGCTTTGCTGCCATTGCGTATATAATTATATGTATAGGTTTTCTTCTTCTCTACAAAAAAATCCGTACCTTTGCCGTGGATTTGCATCAACAGTAACGCAATCCACGGCAAAGGTACGGATAATAATCCATATATGCAACTATGAACGAATTGAACTTGCCACCATTTGAGCATAAAGTGCGGATGCAGGACGGACGTCCCGTCATCTTCGACTTCCTGCGCCGCAAATACGTGGCGCTGACACCCGAGGAGTGGGTGCGCCAGCATTTCGTGCATTACCTGACGGAACACAAGGGTTACCCCCCTACCCTGTTGGCCAACGAGGTGGAACTGCGCATCGGCGAGAAGCGGTTGCGCTGCGATACGGTGCTCTATACGAATACGCTCCGGCCGAGAATGATCATCGAATACAAGGCGCCCACGGTGGCCATCACGCAACGGGTGTTCGAACAGATTATGGCCTATAACCTGATGCTACAAGTGGACTATCTGATTGTGAGCAACGGGTTGGTTCATTACTGTTTCCGAGTAGAAAAAGAAAATCAAAAATTTTTACAAATGGAAGATATTCCAAATTACGAAAATATTTGACATTACCATTTCTCGTACGAACTGCCCCCAACCTATTACTTCTCCTTTTACGACAATCGCTTAAACATCAATCTTATTGATCTCACTCAAGGCATCTTCACCCTTATCGACGGCAGAAAGGACATCGAACACGCGGTCGCTCCAACCTGCAATCAGATAGACATCAGGCGTAGCAAGACGCAAAGGCAACTGACCATAGCCTGCCAAATCAAAAAGGTAGAGTTTGGCTTCCGGAGCTATTTTCTTATACTCCTTCCAAGAAGCCTCAAAGGCCTTACCGCATCCAGTGCTATCCCACATCTGCATGTCGGTGAACATCATCACCTTATCCATCACTACCTTTTGTTCAACCAGCCAATCAATAACCTTATAACCATTGGTACTATATCCCACCTTACCTTCCAGACGTTCCAACTGGCGCGTCGCCATCAGAATATTGTCATTAGGCATATTCTCTACCTGCCAGACACTTCCAAAGATACCTGCCACTACCTGCTTGCAGCGGTTTCTGAGCAACATAGAAAGCAGAATTCCTATGTCGTAGTGACGAATAGTACTTCTCGGGCTGACTGTTGACCACATAGAACCGCTGACATCTGAAGCCAACAGGACACGAGTGTTCTCATCAAAACCTTCAATATTGCCGGCAGAAGCCTTTACGGCAGCCTCCAAAGCATTCATCAGCATCGCGGTGTGAGTGGAATTGACCTTCTCTATCTCACGATAAGCTGACAGATAGCGGAAAGGCAACTGTTTGGACCTCGATACCTGTTCGGCATCTGAGAGCCTGTTTGCCACCTTCTGCATCTCAAGCAATGAGACATCTGCCTGAAGCATATTGCGCAGGTTACGCATCAGAGCCATATAGCCCATCTTTCCGCTATTGATGAGTTCTTCCCACTTCTCACGTATTGCCGACTGTTTTTGCTCAACCGACTCGAAATGTTGTTGCCCGAGTGCCGACAGCTCCGTTTCCCAAGTATATGGAACCTCTAATTGACGGTTTGCAATCTTATCAAAGAGGGCCTGCTGCTGCCCATCCTTTGCTTTAGGATGCACCAGAAACAACGCATCGCGAAGCTTCACCTCGAGACCATCGCGATCATACTTCGCAAACTGATATTCATCAAAACGATTGAATGCCCGTTGCAACCCGTTCTGAATCTGACGAGACAATCTGCCGAGCTTCTTACGTTCATCCTTAGAAGGATTTCTCCATTGATAGCACATCAGCAGTTCCATGATTTCATCAGCACGCAGAACCGTTTTCTCAACGGCCCTTGCCACCAAATCATCACCATTGTGCACCTTTGCCAGTTCTACCAACAAGAGCAGAGGGACGCTACGAAGATGCATCACCGTGCGGGTATAGACCGCCAGGCGTGCCACAAACTCAGGCGACACCTTACTTATGAGCTGGGCAATACGTTCAGCCCGCTCATCCTTTTCCTCGTAGAATGTATCACTGAGCGATGCAGTTACCACTGCAGTGTAGAGTTCCAGTTCTGGCGTCATCGCATAAGCCTTGGCACCTTCATAATTCTTTTCAGTGTTTTTTTCCTTCAACATCGAATTGTAGTTCATCTTCGTAACATCTATATTAGTTAAACATCTTTTTTCAAAAGAAACGGTGCTACAAGCGTAGAGAGTTTTCCAAGGTTAAAAATCTTGTGCTCTATCTAGCTATGAAGTATCTCTCCACTACGGCAACCGTTTTGGTTTGCAGAAGCGACGGCGGGCAAAGGAGCGGGGATTCGCGGAAGAGGTTTTGAGAAAACCAATAAAACTATCAAAATATCCCCAAAGTCGAAGTATCCCTCGCCCTACGGCATTCTCACAAAGAACTCTTTTGTTATTTTCTGAGTGCAAAATAAAAAAGCAACTACGCAACGTATTTACGTAATCAAAAAAAACTTTTCAAAAAATCACAAAAAATGTACTGCGCAAATAGGTAGCGCAGTGTTGGCATATTCTTTCAGAGAGATGAGACGCTTTGAGAAGTCGCTGACAAGACTGTGCTTGAAGGTATTTATCTAGTTGCCCGACTTGACGGACATATTACACCTTAAACATACAAAATAATTGTGACTTAGAGCACGGAAAAAATAGGATTGAGCGTATGTGCG
>CAMJFC010000021.1 GCA_946404865.1 uncultured Prevotellaceae bacterium | reverse complement strand
TCTTCTATGTGGCCAACGACACCTACAGCCCTTGGGGACATATCCGCAACTGCAACGATGTCATTGAGAACGTGGAGAAGGCAAGTGCCCTCTCACAGACTGAGAAAAACGAATTGTTAGGTCAGGCTTACTTCTTACGCGCCTACATGTACTACCATTTGGTCAGCATCTACGGCGGTGTACCCATTATCGACTATGTGCAAGACCCGATTTTGGGTAATGGCGATGGCAGTTCGCTCATCGTTCCCCGCCAGACGACCAAAGACTGCGTGGATTTCATCTGCGCCGACTTAGACCGTGCGGCCGAGATGCTGCCTGCCCGCTGGTCGAACGAGGCCAACGATTTCGGCCGTGTCACCAGTGGTTTGGCTCAGGCATTGAAAGGCAAGATGCTGTTAGAATATGCCAGCCCGCTCTTCAACCGCGGCGACGACCAAACCCGCTGGACTGCAGCCTACGAAGCCAACAAATTAGCTTTGGAGAAATTGCAAGCCGGACAGTTCGGTCTGACTTATGCCAGCAACGGCGGTGAGAAGAATGCCGCCAACTGGGCCAAGACCTGGCTCAACTACATCGGCAGCGATGGTAGTGTGAGCGAGGCCGTGTTCATCACCCTGCATAACACCAAAGACAATGTGTCCGGTCAGCCCGACTACGGCAAATACAACCGTTGGGAGCACAGCATCCGTCCGCGTAACACCAATGGCGGCGGTGGCTACACCCCGACCGCAGAAATGGTGGACCTCTTCCCGATGGCCGACGGTCTGAAACCCGGCGAGAGCAGCATCGTCTATGACAAGAAAAAATTCTGGCTCAACCGCGACCCGCGCTTCTACCGCACCTTTGCTTTCCCCGGCGTGGAATGGCAGTTCAACGAGAGCGGTGTCAACCTGACCGACGCGTCGCTCTATGGTATTATCCCCACCGATGTCTATACCACTGGCACCCAATATTCGCTCTGGAGTTATATGTGGAATGACAACGCTGACGACTTAGAGAAGGTGACCACATCGAATGGCTATTGGGCCGACTTGTTGTCGCAAAGCACCGACAAGGCCGGCGGTCACTCGGTGTTTGTGCGCAAGCGCTCTGACGATGCCTATCTGAACTCCAACCCGTTCTATGTCTATATCAACAGCCAAAGCAATCCGAAGGGATTCATGAAGAGTGCTGCCCCGCTCATCTCTATGCGTTACACCGAGGTGCTGCTCAACTTTGCCGAGGCTGCATGCGGTGCCGGTCAATACGACGAAGCAGTACAAGCCTTGCAGCAAATCCGCGCACGTGTGGGTTACACGGCAGAGAACAACTACGGTCTGCCCGCCGGTATCAGCGGCAACCGCCAGGCACTTTTCGCCGCCATTCTGTATGAGCGTCAGATAGAACTGGCCTACGAGGGTGACCGCTACGACGTGATGCACCGTTGGATGCTGTTTGACGGCGGTGTCGGACAGTCAGCCATCAAATCGAGTTGGGCTTTGTCAGGCTTCGGCGGCAATACCTGTACTTATCTTGGTGTGAAACCGCTCAACGGCACGAAACGCCATCAGATTGTGATGTACTGCACCTCACCCAGTGCCACCGACCCGACGACAGGTAATCGTCCCGCCCCACTGACACTCGACGAAGAGATTAAGACCACAAGCACCGGCTATGCCGACCCGAAAGTGGAGGCTTTGGCCAACTTCTACGACACCTACTTGCAGCGTAAGGATGTGAACACTGACGGTAACGATGATGCACTGACCATCAACTACCATCCGACGTATTACTTCCTCGGCCTGCGCCAGAATGCGATGCAGACCAACCCGACCCTGCATCAGACCGTAGGTTGGCACGACCTCGGCCGCAACGCCGACGGTCTGTTCGACCCGCTGAGCGACACGCTGCCGGAGTAAACGCATTACCGCCAATGCCCCCCTACATGGGAAGGGAACAGGCAGGTGCCTTGTAAAGACCATTTCAAAAAGACCCAGCAAAAAAATCAGCAAAAGTGTTAGGCTTTTGCTGATTTTTTTGTAATTTCGCAGCATCATCTGGAACTAATCTATAAAACAATGAATACATCACTGATACACCGCTGTTTGATTCTCTTATTCGCAGGACTATGCTGTGGTTCGACCTTTGCCCAAAAGAAAGTACCGAAAGAACTGTATGTGCCAATGGACTATTCGGTCTGTGGCTATCGGGCATCGGAGGCGCGCATCCCTGACGTGCCTGTGGCTGCCTACGTGGCTTGGCATGAGGGCGACTGCTCCCAACGGTTGCAACAAGCCATCGACTACGTGTCGGGACTGAAACCCGACGCTGAAGGGCACCGGGGCTCGGTGCTCATCGGTGAAGGCACCTTCCACCTCGACCGACCACTGGTGCTCCACACATCAGGCGTGGTGTTGCGCGGCACCGACAAGAATAAGACCATTCTCGTGAAACACGGACCCGAGAGGGGGGCTGTAATTTGGGGGCAAGGGGCAAGGGGCAAGGGGCAGGAGAATAGTTCTTTGGGGCAAGGAGCAAGGGACAAGGGGCAGGAGAATAGTGAGGCTATTGGCAAGGTCATCTCTTACCTCACACCCCACACCCCTAACCCCAGTGTTGTGACGATAGAAGGATTGCGGTTGCAGAAAGGCGACCGTGTGCGTATTGTACGTCCCTCGACCAAGGAGTGGATTGAGAGCATGAAGATGAATGACTTCGGCGGCGGATTGGACTATACCGGATGGAAACCGACCGATATTGACATCACTTGGGACCGCACCGTCGTAGCGGTGGAGGGTAACCGCGTGACCCTCGATGCGCCGCTCACCTGCACGCTGTGCGAGGGAACCACCATCGAGCGGTATCAGCCTGACGGCGAACTGACCGAGTGCGGCATTGAGAACATGACCATCGAGGCCGCCGTGAACGACTGGAACCCGAAAGACGAAGACCACGCCTGGGACGGTATCGATTGGGACCATGCCCGCGACTGCTGGGTGCGCCGTGTCAATTTCCGTCACATGGCCGGTTCGGCCGTGAACCTGCAAAAGAACACGAGCCGCATCACCGTGGAAGACTGCATCGCCATGGAACCCGTTTCGGAAATCGGCGGTTGGCGTCGCTGTGTCTATCTGACACGCGGTCAGCAGACACTCTTCCAACGTTGCATCTCACGCCAAGGCATCCATGACTTCGCCGCTGGTTATTGTGCCGCCGGACCCAATGCCTTTGTACAGTGCGAGGGCGAGGAATCACTGGGTTTCAGCGGCAGCATCGGCTCATGGGCCTGCGGACTGTTGTTCGACATTGTCAATATCGACGGTCATGACTTGCGCTTCGCCAATCTGGAGGAGTTTCAGTTCGGCACAGGTTGGAACACCGCCAATTCCATGTTCTGGCAGTGTACGGCCTCGACCATCCAGTGCTATTCGCCCGATGCAGACAACCGCAACAGTGCCCACGGTTGCTGGGGCACACTCATCGGCAACGGCGAATGGACCAGTAGCAACAACCATGTGCAGCCCCGCTCGCTCTACTACGACCAACTGGGCAAACGGATCAAATCACAACTCACAACTCAGGATTTAGAATCGCACAACGACAACTCAACACTCAACACTCAACATTCAGCACTCGCCAATGACCTTGGGCGAATCCTCATCCGTTCCACCGACGCGAGCAGCTCGCCCACGGTAGAACAAGCCATGCGCATGGCACAAGAGTCGCTCACCACCCCACGACTGACGCTTGAGATGTGGATGGACAGCATCCCATATACCGCAGAGGTTACGAAGAGAGCAGAATTTTCAGAGAAATCAAACAATTCTAAATTCTCTGAGAACTCGGAAACCTCTGATTACTCAGGAAACACCCACCTAACCCTTAACGGCACACTCATTACCGGCAATCAATATAACATCCCGTGGTGGAGCGGCCGGGTGAAAGACAACTTCGTAGCCAAGGATGCCAAGCCTGCCATCACCCGTTTTGTGCCGGGTCGTGAGGGCACGGGTTGGACCGACTGTATCGACAGCGTGGCGGTCTATCTCAAGCGCCATCACTACAGCAGTCTGGAACACCACTACGGACTGTGGTACGACCTTCGCCGTACCGACCATGAGCGTGTGCGCCGCGCCGATGGCGATGTATGGGCGCCCTTCTATGAACAGCCCTTCGCCCGCAGCGGCCAGGGCACAGCCTGGGACGGACTGTCGCGCTACGACCTGAGCCGTCCCAACGAATGGTATTGGCACCGGCTTCGAACTTTCGCCGATGCCGGGGCGGAAGACGGTATTCTGCTGTTCAACCATCATTATTTCCAGCATAACATCTTAGAGGCCGGTGCCCACTGGGTGGACTGCCCTTGGCGCCCTGTGAACAACGTGAACGGCACCGACTTCCCCGAGCCCGTACCTTTCACCGGCGACAAACGCATCTTCATCGCAGAGCAGTTTTACGATGAGCAAAACACCGCCAACCGCCAGTTGCACCGCCAGTATATCCGCATG
The DNA here is from genome assembly GCA_946404865.1 of uncultured Prevotellaceae bacterium. GTDB lineage: Bacteria > Bacteroidota > Bacteroidia > Bacteroidales > Bacteroidaceae > Prevotella. Next base: position 36,670 of record CAMJFC010000021.1, on the reverse strand, counting down.
AACCTGGAGCAGTTGCAAGACCAGGCCAATGTGGTGCACCTCATCAGTGCCGAATATACGGGACCGTTGCATTTCACCCGTTTCTGGCTTCAGACCATCGCCGAGTGGGAGGCAGAGACGGGGCGTCATCCGCTCATTGCCCTCAGTTGCACGAAAGACGCGCAAGACAGCATCCTCGCCGACCCGCAGTTGCGCCGAGTGGTGGATATCATCGACATCCGCTACTGGCACTACAACACCGATGAGTTGTGGGCGCCCGCCGCCGGCAAGAATTTGGCACCACGGCAGTGGATGCGCAAGTGGAAAGCAGGCAAGACGGGAGCCGATGAGGTGTATCGCGCCGTCAAGGAGTGCCGCACGCAATACCCCGACAAGGCGGTGACCTACTTCGGGCAGAACTACCCCGAGAATGGTTGGTCGGTGTTGATGGCAGGCGGTTCGCTGCCCAACGTGCCGTTGACAGCAGACCTGCCGTTGCAACGACAATTACTGCATGACATCTGCGAGATGACCATCATCGAAGGCAGCACTTGCCACATCCTTGGCAGTGAAAAGACGGGTTATCTGATAGAAAGCGACGGTGGCGACATCACAGTCAACGTCAAACCCGGGATGTATCACCTCTATGAAATCAACAAGAAGACAGGAGATATCAATTTGACCTCCAATGGCTTACGGCTGACATCCACTTATCAGACCCGTGGCAGTTCAGGAAAAGTCTATTGGTTGCGGAGGATGTAGTCCTTTATCATTTTTCACTTGCGATAGTGGCAAAAAAGAAGTGGCAATAACTGCTAATCAAAAAAAATACAAAAAAATACGAATTTTCTTTGCCGTTGATATAATTATTATTATTTTTGCAAACGACAAACGAACAAAACAAACTATCTGCCTACATTGCTTCTGCTAAAACAAAACTACAATGATTGATTTCGCCCATCTCTATGACCAAAACATAGACCAGTTGTTCGCATTTGGTTCGCGTTTCACCACCGACCGCGAGATGCTCAAGGACTGCATTCACGATGTATTCTTGAAATTCTACACGAAAGGTCAAGCGTTGAACAATGTGGATAACATTGAGAGTTACCTTTACATCTCACTCCGCAACCGCATCAAGGATGAGTTCCGCCGTAACATGCACATTTGCGACAATGAGATCAACGACACCACGATGCTCCCCCGTGCCGAGATGGAGGAATACAACCACGAACAGATGGAGCGTAGAACATCACTTGTTTCTTATATCGAGAAATTTTTCCATAAACTTTCCCCCCGCCAGCGCGAGATTATCAACCTCTATTATATTGAGGAGCGCAAATACGATGATATCTGCAACATCATGGGCATCAATTATCAGAGTGTGCGCAACCTCATGCACCGCAGCATCAGCCGCCTTCGCGAATACGCATCACAAATGGCAGTGTAAGGGGGCTTTTTTACTTTGATTCTTTGAACATTTTTAGCCATTGACTGGTTACAAAAGCGTATGATTGTTGTCTTTAGTATAAACAGGCTAAAGATGACAGAGAAAGGCACAGATACGCAATACTACCCCGGCACGATTTACACTTGCGAAATCGCCCCGCTCACTCTTCAGGAGAAAGAAGAGCTGAAAACGCGTATCTCTGCGGACATAGAGAGGTTGAAGGTTTAGCACGCTGCAAAATATTTCCTCTTTTTACCTTCTAATTCATAATTATTTTCTATCTTTGCCCTCGAATTATTAAGTTTGCACAATGGGTATATATATCAACACGGGCAATTTTGGATTCCAACGGATTCGCAACAGCGAATATGTAGATAAGTCAGAACTCATAGCAATTGTCAACAAGTCGCTATTTACCGAGAGTGCTTATAGTTGCGTGTCGCGCTGCCGCCGCTTCGGCAAATCGATGGCGGCGAAGATGCTGTGTGCCTACTACGACCACTCGTGCGACTCACGCCATCTGTTCGAAGACCTTGCCATAGCCCAAGACCCATCCTTTGAGCAGCATCTCAACAAGTACCCCGTCATTTATCTTGACATTTCTGATTTCGTGACGCGTTTTAAAGACGAATTGATCGTCAAGGAATTGGACAAGAGCATTAGAGATGATGTTTTGGAAGCCTATCCAGACGTGTCACCCTGTGAGGGTGATGACCTGATGGACTATCTCAACCGCGTGGTTGATAAGACCCGCGAGCCTTTTATCTTCATCATTGACGAGTGGGATGCCATTTGCCGAGAGTTCAAGACAGGCACACCGGCTATGGACGAATATGTGAACTGGCTGCGGCGTTTGTTCAAGGGTAGCTTGTCTGGCAAAGTGTTTGCCGGTGCTTATTTGACGGGCATCCTGCCTATCAAGAAGTACAAGACCGAGTCGGCACTGAATAATTTCCTCGAATATTCGATGGTGGAGCCCGGCAACATGGCCACTTTTTTCGGTTTCACCAAAGAAGATGTGCAAGCACTCTCCGTGGCGCATGATATGGACTTTGCTGAACTGGAGAAATGGTACGACGGCTATCAGATAGGCGACCAGATGTCGATGTTCAACCCCAACAGCGTGATGCAGGCTGTATCGCGCGGCCGTTGTCGCAGTTTTTGGGCTTCTACGGGCGCCTACGATGCCGTGGCCGGTTATATCCAGATGAACTACGAGGGGTTGAAAGACGACATCATTGACATGCTGGCCGGTGGACGGGTCAAAGTGAACGCCACCAAATTTAAGAATGATATTTCTCTGATCCGGGGTAAAGACGATGTGCTCACTGTGCTCATTCATTTAGGGTACCTCTCATACGACTGGCGCAAACGCGAGTGCTATGTGCCCAACCTGGAGGTGTCGGGCGAGTTGGCCAATGCCGTTGAAGATACAAACTGGAATCATGTGGCGGAAGCGCTGCAACGGTCAGAGCAATTATTAGAAGACACGCTGGCGGGCAACGCCGAGGCGGTGGCACGGGGCATCGAGCGGGTGCACGACGAACACACGAGCATCCTCTCCTACAACGACGAGAACTCGCTGGCGTGTGTGCTGAGCATCGCCTACTATTTCGCCCGCAACGACTACATTCTTCATCGCGAGTTACCCACTGGCAAGGGCTTCGCCGACCTAGTGCTCATCCCGCGCAAGAATGTTGACTCGCCGGCTATGGTCATCGAGCTGAAGTGCGATAAGAATGCCGATGCCGCTATCGACCAGATACTTCGGCGCGACTATCCCGCCAAGGTGGCGGAATACACGGGCGATATCCTGCTCGTGGGCATTAACTACGACCGCGAGACGAAGACACATACGTGCAGGATTCTTAGGGGTGAGAGGTAAGAGGTGAGAGGTAAGAGAATTGTGTTGTCCACCTAAGTTTCCAACATTTTTTCTTGTTTTTTTTGCCGCATTCGCGAATAATCCGTATATTTGCAATCGCTAAGCGGAAGACATACAGCTTCGCCCTCGGCGGAGGGACGGAAGGTCTTCAGCCTGGCATGGCCCGTGCCCCAAACAGGCATGAGCCGCACATTTTTTGCTGGATATAAGATACGTATCTTATGACTGAGGTTTAGAAATCAAATTGTCGACCAAACAAAAGAGTGATACCTCGGGCAGTAGATACGCCGCAAGGCGTACCTGCTTTTCCGATTGTTCTCACTCGCGGGTTTTCTTGGTCGACTTCCCGATTTCTGGAACATGAAGGAATCGGGTATGCCATTTTTGTGTCTGGCGCAGCAAACAGCATAAGTATCAAGATTTTAAAAAGTCGACCAAACCATGAGAAATCTTACTCAACAGTCTGTCTGCCATTGTCGCACCCGTCAATCTATGGGAGTGCGATGAGCAGCGGCGTGAACACCAGCGAGCTGATTGCGAAGATACAGCAATTGGCCGGACTGTCAGACGACGAGCGTTCGCGTCTGATAGGATTATTGCGTAGCCATAAGAAATACGGGTTAGTGTGGGAAGACAAGCCCGAGGACGTGGAGGAGCGTCTGCGCGACGAGCTGCCCATACTGCGCGAGGTGAAAGAGCGGTTTGTGGACGGGGAGGAACGAAGTGACTCCGCCGATGAAGAGACGCACAATATCGACTGTGCACGAAATCTAAGCGCCACCACGCCCAACCATATATTGATAGAGGGCGACAATCTGGAGGCACTGACAGCGCTCACTTACACACACGAAGGAAAAATCGATGTGATCTACATCGACCCGCCCTACAACACCGGCAACAAAGACTTTGTATATAACGACTCGTTCGTTGACAGCGAAGACTCGTACCGACACTCCAAATGGCTCTCGTTTATGAACAAACGGCTGAAAATAGCCAAACGACTGCTGTCGGACAAAGGAGTGATATTTATCTCGATAGATGACAACGAACAAGCACAGCTGAAATTGTTGTGCGATGAGGTGTTTGGGAGCCAAAATTTTGTTTCTAATTTAATTTGGAAAAGCAAGAGTGGTGGTGCGAACGATGCTTCTGCATTTGGAGTTGACCACGAGTATATTCTTTGTTATTCAAAAAAGAAAGAACTTTTAATTCTAAATAATGACAAACAAGCCACAGTAACAACAAGCTATAACAAAATTGACTCCAATGGAAAACGTTATGCTTTGGATCGGCTAGATAAACAAAGTTTAGGTTACCAACAAAGTTTAGACTTCCCCATTATTGGACCGGATGGCAGAGAGTATATCGTTGAGCATAAAGATCCAAACAACAAAAAAGCACGTTGGCGATGGGGAAAAGAAACGGTTAAGGAAAGATACGATGAATTAGTATTCATTTATCCATATGTTTATACAAAAAACTATGAAAAGGAAAATGGTCAAAAACCGAGGAGTATTTTGTTTGAAGAACGATTTGGACGAACTAGAACAGGAAGTACAGATTTAGCATCTGTAATAGGAAGACAAAGTATCTTCTCATATCCTAAACCTATATCGTTATTAAAATTTTTGGTTGAAATATCATCATCTTCTTTTTCCCTCATCCTCGACTTCTTTGCAGGTTCTGGCACCACGCTCCATGCTACAATGCAGCTGAATGCGGAGGACGGCGGTCACCGTCAGTGCATCTTGGTGACGAACAATGAGAACGGCATCTGCGAGAACGTGACCTACGAGCGCAACAAGCGTGTGATTGAGGGTTACGCCACACCCAAAGGGCAGAAGGTGGAGGGACTACGCCACAACCGCCTGCGCTACTATAAGACAGACTTCATCTCGCGCGAACGCACACAACGCAACATGCGCCAACTGGTGTGGGCAGCCACCGACATGCTCTGCATCAAAGAAGACCTCTATGCCGAGCAACCAATGTTCGGACAGCGCAAGGTGAACCCGCACCTGATGCGGTATTTCTCCGACGGACAGAATCACATGCTGGTGGTTTATCGGGAGGATATCGTCGATGAACTGGTGAAGGAGATAGCCCATATAGACTTCGGGGGGCACCGGCTCAAGATATACATCTTCTCGCCCGGGCGCTATGCCTTCGACGACGACTTCTACGAGGTGCACGACAAGGTGCAGCTCGTGGCGCTGCCCGCCGCCATCTACGATGCCTACCAGAAAGTGCTGCCGCGACGCAGAGAAAAGCCTCTCACGACATAAAAATCACTCCTACAAAATAATTTGTAAAAAAAGATGAAACAGCTGACCTACCAAGCGAAAGCCATACACGAACTGGTGGATAAATGCATCGACCTGCTGAGGCTGCCGGGCGAGCGGCGCACACTCATCTTCAAGGCTCCCACGGGCGCCGGCAAGACGGTGATGGCATCGCAGATGCTGGCCCAACTGACCGAGGAACTGCAAAGCCGCGGCGACTGCCCCGCGCAACAGGCGGCCTATATATGGATAGCACCCAACAAACTGCACCAGCAGAGCTATTTCAAGATGAAAGACTTCTTCGGCGAGACACACCTGTTGCGCCCCGTGATGTACGACGAACTGGACCACTCTGACGGGTACATCCATCCCGGCGAAATACTGTTTGTGAACTGGGAAAGCATCAACAAAGAGAAAAACATCATGGTGCGCGACACCGAGCAAAATACCAGCATCTTTGAAATCACCCGGCGCACACGCGAGGAACAGCATCTGCCCATCATCGTGGTCATCGACGAGGAACACCTGTTCTGGTCGCGCACGGCCGACAAGTCGAAAAAAGTGCTCGAACAGATCAAGCCCAAGGTGGAGATACGCATATCGGCCACGCCCAAGACACATTCGTTCGACATCGTCAACATACCGCGCGAGGCAGTGGTGGCCGAGGAGATGATCAAAGAAAAGGTGATACTGAATCCCGACATACGCGAAGGATATACAGACGACCGCGAGCTGAACCAGCACCTGATGGCCTGCGCACTGCGCAAACGACAGCAGATAGCCGACGCACACCGCAGTCTGGGCACAGGAATCAACCCGCTGCTGCTGATACAACTGCCCAACGACACCACCGAGAGCATGACCGCCGACGACGTGAAGATAGCCGAACAGGTGAAGACATACCTGAGAGAGGTGAAGGACATCAGCACCGACAACGGACGGCTGGCCGTGTGGCTGTCGAACGAGAAAGCCAACCTCGACGGATTGGAAAAGCCCGGCAACATGACCGAGGTGCTGCTCTTCAAACAAGCCATCGCCCTGGGATGGGACTGTCCGCGAGCCGCCGTGCTGCTCATCTTCCGCAAACTGTCGAGCGACCAATTTACGATACAGACCGTGGGACGCATCCTGCGCATGCCGCAGCAACGGTTCTACACCGAGCAGTTACTCAACGTGGGCTACGTATATACCGACATTAGCAAAGAACGCATACAGATAGTGGCCGAAGACATGGACTACCTGAGCAAGGAGACGCTGCAAGCCGTGAGACGGCCTGACCTGCACAATGTGCGGCTGACGTCGTATTACAGCGAACGGAAGAGCAGCGACCGCAACAGGCTGGGTCCCGATTTCAAACGGGTGCTCATCGACTGTTTCACACGCAACTGGCTGCTCAGCTATCAACCCTCGCTGTTCACTGCCGAAGATTTCGGCGAAGAGGAACCCCAGGCAGACTGCGAGGAGGCAGAGACGGCTGCCACACGCAACCGCCGCTTGATGGCCGACCGTCTGCGCCTCGACGTGCGCAACATCATGGTGGAGATACCCGACAACTGGGTGTTTCAGAATGAAGTGGGCGTCATCGACAGTGGCGAGCGGCGCGGCTTTGCCCGTAGCGCAGGCGAGGTGCGCCGCATCTTCACCGACTTCTGCCGCTCAATGCTCGGAGGGTTTGAGAAGGCGCACAGCACCGACGTGCTGGCAGGCTATCTGCTGGCGGCCATGGAAGAGCTGTTCGACCTGTTTGAGACCGATGCCATGAAGGTGATACTCTACCATGCCAACAAGCCCCGGTTTGCCGACATCATACAGAAGGCGCTGACCCTATACGAGCGCACACTGCATGAGCGGCAGCGCAAGGCACAACAGCGCAACTTCGAGGCCTACCAGTGGGAAGTGCCTGCCGAGCGGCTTTACAAAGCCGAGACACATCAGGTGCTGCCACGCATACACGACCATGCCCTCGCGCCTTTTATCGAACTGAAACGGGCTTCGACACCCGAACAACTGTTTCGCGACTATCTGGAGGCACATGCCGAGACTATCGACTGGTGGTACAAGAACGGCGACGAAGGCAAGCAGCACTATGCCATCCCCTACACCCGGCAAGACGGCGACAGCGCCCTCTTCTATGTCGATTTCATCATACGCACCAAAGACGGAACGGTGTGGCTGTTCGACACGAAGTCGGAAATGAGCGACCCCGACGCCCCTGCCAAGCACAACGCCCTGATCGACTACATGCACCAATCAGACCCCACGAGCCAGCGGCTGCGCGGCGGTGTCATCATCGAGCGTCAGGGTGTGTGGCACTACTCGCCCTACCCCATCTCCACCACTGCTGACGTGAGGGGGTGGGATGCGTTCATTCTTTAGAGGTGAGAGGTAAGAGGTGAGAGGTGAGAGGTAAGAGAATAGCATTGTGCACAATATCGTGCAGAACAAACATTAAACACTGTACACTAAACACTGTACACTGTACACTAAACACTATGAGCAAAGGATTAGACAGAGTATTCCTGCACTACGGAGTGCGGAAAGAAGACATGGCCATTATAGAGCAGTCATGTCAAGACAACGAGATCGATGCCGAATGGGTGAAAGAAAACATACTAAAGCCCTATCACGAAGAGCGCAACAACCAAAAGGTGGTTGAGGAGAAAAAACTCGCCAAGATCTTGAAGAAAGCACTAAAAAACTTACCGTCATGAAGTTCAAAAAAATCTATGCCGAAAACTACAAGACCTATAAGCTCTTGGACTTAAACCTTGAAGTGCAACCCGACCGTCCTATCATCCTGATAGGCGGCGGCAACGGTTGTGGTAAAACCACCCTGTTTGACGCCATCTACCATGCTCTGTATGGTTTGAAAATCAAGAACGAACGGGAGTTTGTCGAGATTTTCAACGCCGGAGTAAAAAACGAGTCAGGCATCAGAAACAAATATATTGTACTGCAAGTGGAATTCTCTGGCATGGTGCTCAACACGGAGCAGCCATATAAATTGAAACGCGCCTACATGCTCGCAGAAGGCCGCGTCTTGGAATCCGTCACACTATGGATGAGCGGGAACACATACACTTACGGTTCTGGCTCGACAAGTGCTCAACGGTCTGCTAATGAGGAAATCGTCAACAAAATCATCGCGGCCAATCTGCCAGCCGAACTAAGCAACTACTTCTTGTTTGACGCCATGAAAACCAGCGAATTGCTGAAAGAGGAACAAATCAACAAGTTGATAGAGCAGAATATCAATTCGGTGATGGGGTTCAACAAATACCACCAACTGCGCAAATGCTCCGAAGCATTATTGGGAGAGAAAAAAGCCGAGCGCATGGAGAATGAGAACCAACGAAAGGAGTATCAGCGGCTGACCGAGATGAAAAGCGACAAAGAAAAAGAATTGGAACAGCTGAATGAAGACTACTCGGTAGCATTAGACTATGCCAACGAATACCAAGAGCATTACGCCTTGCTGAAAGAAGGACGCAACGCCGATGAAGTGACACGGGAGAAGATGCAGAAGATAGAGCAATCGATAGAAAACACACTCAAGTCGGAACAGGAATACAGACAAGACATTGATGCCCTGACAAAGGATATTGAGAAAAAAGTCATCTTTCCGAAACTGGCAAGCATATTGGCCACTGAGATAGAGAGAATACTACACACGAAAGATGAAGTAGCAAAAGCACGTGTCAACTTACTCACAGACAGGCAGATAGAGACGTTTACCAGCAGTCTGGCAAAAATCATTCAGGAACGTTATCTCTCTGGCCGTACCATCGACATCGCATCACTTATTGAAGAGATGAAGATTAAGCAGATACAAGACAACGACATCGACGACCCATACTCTTTCTTCAGCCAAGGAGACATCAACAGACTGAAAGAATTGGTCTATGCCAACCAATCCAATCCCTTTACGGCACTCGATGACAAACGGTTAAGACTGAATCAGGAGATACGCGACATACCCAAACAGCGAGAGATGCTGAAAGACTACCAACGCACACTCAACGCCAAAGACTACTCCTTGATAGAGATGTATGAAAAAAATTCGCATGAAATCAACGAATTGAAATCTGCCATCGAAAAGACCAAGGAAGAAATAGCCGAACTGAAAAAGAAAATAGCCACCTACGACTACGACCTGCCACAAATACCCGACCCACAATACGACATGCTCTGCAAACTGCCTGACCTCTTCAGACAGCTATCCGCCAAACTACTACGTGCCAAAAAGATGAGGATAGAGAACATGATGCGCGACCAACTGAATGCCAATCTGGTGGTATATGCAGGGTATATCGGCAAAGTGGAACTGTCGGCCACCGGCAGTGACGACATCTCGTTTAAGATCTATCACAAAAACGGCAATGAAATCTACCTGAGCCAACTCAATGCCGGGGCAAAGCAAACGGTGATGCAGGTGCTGCTTAAAGTGCTCTATCAGCTGGGCGACTATGAACCACCGGTGATGATTGACACCGTGATGGGTGTGTTAGACAAGGAAAGCCGCGAGGTGATACTTGAACACTATTTCCCAGACCTGGCCCACCAGACCATCCTTCTCAGCACCGACACAGAGATCACGACCGAACACGATTTTGCCAAGCTGCAAGCGTATGTAGCTAAGACATATACCCTGCACCGTGACAAGGAAAACCAATGTACCACCATTTCAGAAGACTACTTCGGACTTCAGACTAAAGACATTTAAAGATCATGAACAATATCAATCTGCTTACCGTCAAAGGGGTGACAGCCATACAGGGGATGCACGACCGCATCATGGACGTGAAAACGATGTTGGAACAGAGGTTGAATCTGGAAGAACAGACAGAGAATGTAAGGCCTATTGTGCTCAACTTCAGCGTGGTGCTGCGGATATGCCTGCTCATCGGGCTGAGCGACAAATCGCCCAGACGAATAGACGATTTAGCCGCCTACAACATCACCGTTTCACGCACACCATACGCTACGACATTCTTCACCAAGTCTGACATCGGCTCGATGTTTGAAACACTGCTCAAAATGAGGTACCACGACGTAGAAGCCGACTGGACTTCAGCCAACTTGGTGAGCAGGGTCATTGGAAGAGAAATATTAAGAGGAAGGGAAATACTGCTGAAAGAAGGTGTCATCGACGAATGGCTCACCTACATGCCTCTTCGTGGCAGTCGCTCTACGACCGACATCCCCGAGCTCAACCTGTGCATCGGCCAATACGACAACGGCATGGATGCCTATCTCGACATCAACAGCCGAAGCATCGCCAACACACAAATACTGGTAGCAGGCACCACCGGGTCGGGAAAATCGAACCTGCTCGCAGTGCTCATCCATCAGATACGCAGCGCCTCGTCAGACACCCACTACCCCGTCAACTTCCTTCTATTCGACTACAAAGGCGAATTCTCTGACCCAGCCAATGCCGAATGGCTGCAACTCTTCGACACCGACCGCACGGCCATCCTCGACCCGATGGAGAAGGCACTACCATTCACCCCGTTCAAGGACTTCAACGGACGACCCATCAACGAGGTGAACCTTTATGCCACCACGATAGCTGCCGCACTGAGTGCCATCGCACCGGCCAGAATCAGCGCCAACATGGACAACCGACTCTCCGAGGCTATCATCAACGCATACAAAAAGAAAAGTCTGAAGCCCGTCACGTTTAAAGAAGTGCTCGAGCACTATATCGCCCTGTTGCCCGAAAGCAAGCAAGACGATACTGACAGTGTGATTTCTGTACTGAACCAACTGGTGAGAAACAACATCTTTGCCGACGAAGACAAAATAGACCTGACGGCCAACTGCTATATCATCAACCTGGGCCGCTTCGTAAAAGACGGTATCGTGGCCAAGGCCATTGTTTATTTCGTTGTCTCAAAGCTCAACAACATCTATGAGAATCTGCCCAAGCAGGCGGTGAACGACGAGAGGGTGGAGCTGCGCCACTTCACCATCATCGACGAGGCCCACTATATGCTGAGTTTTGAGAACAAACCATTGCAAAACCTCATTGCAGTGGGGCGCAACAAGGGTATGAGCATCATACTGGCCACACAGAACATGGAGAGTTTCAAGAGCCGTTACTTCGACTTCTATGCCAATGCGCAATACCCGCTCATCATGCGGCAGCAACAACAGAACGACAATGTGCTGAAAGACCTCTTCGGTGTGTCGGGCAGTGCCTTGCAGGAAATCAAGCAGGCTGTTGCCGGACTGCAAAAAGGAGAGTTGATTACGAAAGACGCCAACAACATGGCCCTCGGCATCGGCAAGCACTGGCAGAAAATAAAAGTGACACACTTAATTTGACATAGAGATGATGCAAAAGATATTAAGCAAGGCTTATCAGGCCATGGCTTTGCTACAGGAAATAGGAATGGACCTGAGCAACGAGCAGAAACGCAGCATCGCCAAGATGGAACAGGCCTACCTGGAAAAAGTAGTCATTCCATCAGTGTTGGAAGAAACGGAGTCCTTAGTGGCCGAGATGCTGAACAAATTTCAGTTGGAGGTAAGCTACAAAAGAGGCACCGGCCTGAGCATCGAACTGGCAGAACGGAAATATGTAGAGCAGAAACTGTTTCATATGGAGGATACGAAAGAACGTCGTAAGAGGAAATACATCTTAAAGGTGACGTTCCCCGACGGGCGGGTATCGTGTCACCGACAGGTGTGGGAGACTCTGATGGATGTGGTGCGCTACGCCGGCAAGGATAAGGTGCGTGCGCTGGGGTTTACCATGTTTGGCAAAAACATGATTTCAAAACAGCGTTATGAAGATGAACGCTATCAAGCAGGACAAAAGGAGATAGAGCAGGGATGGTATCTCTGCACCGTCTCATCCACCGACAAGAAATATGAACAGATACTGACTATCAACAGGTCGCTGCAACTAGGACTGAACGTAGAAAAAGTAAAGAAATAAACCATGGACTACAACGAACTGAAAAAAGGATATGAGGCTATCGCAATGTTTCGCGAACTGGGATTGCCTGTGAGCGACGAACAGATGAAAGGCATATCCAATTTGGAACGCCAATATCTGAAGGAAGAAATCATACCACTCATACAACAGGAGTTGGAGTCAAGGGTGGAACAATTCATCGGCGACTTCAAACTGAGAATCACATACACCCCAGGACAGGGCCTGACCATGGCTGCTGAAAGCGCAGATCATGAAGCAACAGCTAAGCCCCACAATACAGCTTCGGGCCAAGACCGCACCCAATATGCCATCGACGGTAGTGAGCCGCTATCCAAGAAGCGTTTCGTGCTGGAAGTAGTGAGAAGGTATGTGGCCTCGCATCCTGACATCACATTAGAAGAACTGGAACAGCGCTTTCCCTCATCACTGTCGCATAGCCGCATCAACGGCGTAGTACGCACCTACGACAGTGTGGCACAGCGGGCCGAACAGCATCCCGACCTGCTGACACGTTTCTGGATGAACGAACCCATCTCGCTGCAAGACGGAACACGCGTGGTGGTATATAACCAATGGGGCAAAAACTTCGAACTGTTTCTGACTGTGGCCAGAGAATTGCACGAGGTGAGAAATGACTAAAAAAACACGTCCTTCTGTCCAAAAAAATATGTCCTTCTGTCTGTAGATACCTACTAATAATGACTGCCAAAACATCTTTTTTAGGTATTGCACAGAGCCGCGGTTTGCTATAATTTTGCAAACGGAAAAATTTACATTTTCTTATTACACAACATTACAGTAAAACCAAGGAAAAAAAGATGAAAAAGACAATCGTGGTATTCGGTTCCTCGACGGGAACATGCGAAAACATTGCCGGCACCATCGGCACCAAACTGGGCGCAGAAGTCATCAACGTGACAGACATGGACGCAGACACCATCGCCAACAACGACAACCTGATACTGGGCACATCGACATGGGGAGCAGGCGAACTGCAAGACGACTGGTACGACGGGGTGAACCTGCTGAAGGGCCAAGACCTGAGCGGAAAGACGGTGGCCCTGTTCGGCTGCGGCGACTGCGAGTCGTATGGCGACACCTTCTGCGGTGCTATGGCCGAGATCTATCATGCCGCCGTGGCTGCCGGAGCCCATGTGGTGGGACAGGTGAGCACAGACGGCTACACCTTCGACGACTCCGAGGCCGTCATCGACGGACAGTTCGTAGGGCTCGCCCTCGACGACGTGAACGAAGACGACAAGACCGAGAGCCGCATCGACGCCTGGATAGCACAGATAACCCCCGAACTCTAATCACCCAACGACAACCACGGTATGGAGAAAGAAGTAATGCCCATCGACATGAAAGTGCTCATGAACCATATCTATGAGTACAAGAAGGGAGTGCGCCGGATGGTGCTCTTCACCTGCAACAAGAAATACGAGCGCTATGCCGTAGGACGACTGGAGCGGCAGCACATCCATTATATCCTCCAACCCGTGGGCAAAGAAAGGCTGAACCTGTTTTTCGGACGGCGCGAATGCCTTGAGGCCATCAGGCTCATCGTGACGCGCCCGCTCAACCAACTGACGCCCGAGGAGGACTTCATCCTCGGTGCCATGCTCGGCTACGACATCTGCGCCCAGTGCGAGCGATACTGCGAGCGTAAATGCCGCAGTTGAGCATAGTTACAAATCAGCCCCATAAACGTCTGTTTTATATACTAGTATATGAAACAGACTTTTTTATTTTTACTGGCGGCATGGACGGTGTTGATGCCGCAGACGATGATGGCGCAAGAGCGCTATCAGGTGGGTGTGTGTGACTGGATGGTGCTCAAACGGCAGAAACTGGGCGAGTTCACGCTGGCCAAGCAGCTGGGCTGCGACGGCGTAGAGCTAGACATGGGCTCGCTGGGCAAACGCGAAGCCTTTGAGAACCAACTGCGCGACCCCGAGCAGGCCGCTCGCTTCCGCCATACCGCCGACAGTCTGGGCATCAAGGTGGGTGCCGTGGCCATGAGCGGATTCTACGCCCAAGACCTGACACAAAAAGATACCTACATGGCACTGGCCGCCGACTGCTTCGACACGATGGACAAGATGGGCGACGTGAAAGTGGCCTTCCTGCCTTTAGGCGGCAGCGGCAACGAGTGGCCTACGGACAAGGCGAAGCGCGCCGTCATCGTCAAACGTCTGCATGAGATGGGCGAGGCCGCCAAGGCCCGTGGCAAACGCATCGGCATCGGTACCAACTTCGATGCCAAGGGCAACCTGAAACTGCTCAAAGAGATTAAGAGCGACGGCATCGGCATCTTCTACTCTTTCCAAAGTGCCTTGGAAAGCGGTGCCGACATCTGCCAGGATCTGAAACGGTTAGGCGCCAAGAACATCTGCGCCATACACGCATCGAACACCGACGGCGTATGGTTACGCGACGACTCGCTCATCAACCTGCCCGCCATTAAGCAGACGCTTGACGCGATGGGATGGCAAGGCTGGCTCTTCGTGGAGCGCAGCCGCAACGTGAAGATGGTGCGCAACGTGAAGATGAACTACGGCAATAACGTGCGTTACCTGAAAGAGACGTTCAACTCTTATCCAGCACCTGAGGTGGCGCTGAAGAGCGAGGGACGCGACCCTGATTATGTGAAGACCATCATCGGCCGTTCGGAGAAAGCGACGGATGAATTGAGTATCACTTGGACGCCTTTAGGCGAGAACGTGCGCAACATTATCGCCAACCGCTACTTTGAGTTGAACGACATCTACGACGAGCGCGACTCCATCATGAAAACCGACAAGAAACTTGCTGCCGCACTATGCGACTCGAAACTCTACCGCTCGCACTTCGCTTTCGATGCCAACCTGTTGAAATACCTGAAACCGAACGAGGTGGAACGGGTGAAAGACGTGATGACCTTCGATGTGGTGAAGGTGACCTACGAAGCACAATGCGACATGATACCCACTTTGACCGACGAGGAAAAAACACAAATCATGCTTTGGCTGAAAGAGGCACGTGAGTTGGCCATCGACGCTGAAAGCAGCAAGAAGAAACACGAGGTGTTCGGCAAATACAAAGGACGCATCAACAACTACTTGACCAAGCGCGGCTACGACCTGACCAAGGAACGCGAAGAATGGTACAAAAGGGTGAAAGAACGCGGAGGAACGCTGTAGCCCCCACCCCATCCCTCCCCGAGGGGAGGGCGTAGTTAGCTACACTACAATGTCTATATCAAGAAACTCAACATTCAACACCAATCAATAAAACTATGAGACATCCCATCATCGCTTATTTGATGTTAGCACTTCTTCTACTTTCCTGCCAAAAGAGACTGGATGTGACAATACAAGTCACTCCGATGACCGCCGATGTTATCAAAACCATCGCTCTGCGCTTAGGTGTGGACGAAAGTGACGTTAAACAGATAGGTGACCAGTCCAACCTATTACTCGTGAATATGCCTGCTCCTGTTGACACCGCTAGCGTGGAAAGGCTGTTAAGCCACCGGGGGGAGTTTGAATTGTGGGAGACCTATCGGTCAAAAGAAATTACGCCTCTGTTGGTTGACAAGAACAAATCAGGCCAGCCAGACACCCTTACTTCACTATTAGTGTTACGGTCTGACGATTACTGCATTTTAGGCTATGCCAGCGAAAAAGATACCGCTACCGTCAGTCATCTGCTTTCTGAAAGGATTACGGCAGACCTTAGCGACGTTCGTCTGCTGTGGTTCACCCATCCTGAAGAATTCGGAGGTAGCGACCCTCTCAACGACTCAGCAACCGACACCATTTCACAAAAGCATTACGCACTGATTTGTCTGCGTGGCACAAAACCCTCTATGAGCGTTTTGTCGCTGGAATATGCCAAAAGCGAATATGAACAGTTCACCGGCAGACCCATCGTGACCATACACATGAATAAGGAAGATGCCATCCGCTGGGCTAATTTGACGAAGAAGAACGTAGGCAATGCCATCGCCATGGTGATAGACCATCAGGTATATTGCGCACCAAACGTTAACTCTGAGATTACGGGCGGCTTATCGTCCGTTTCGGGCAACTTCACCGAACAAGAAGCCCAAGAGATAGCACTCTTACTTAACTCCGGGCCCCTCAACGCTACGGTGAAAATAGTAAATATCAAGTGAGACTACGAAATATACGAATTAACACATTTTCAATATTCAATATGATTAAGAACTATGCCATTGTCGTTGGACTGCTACTATGCGCCAATCTTGCACACGCTCAACAAAAAGGAAAAGATAACGCCGGGGGCGGACTGACCGCCACGAGCAAGAGCCAATATGCCATCATGACCTCGACACCACTCGACGCAGTGACATGGACCGGTGGTTTCTGGGGCGAGCGCTTCAACGTGCTGAGTCACACATCGGTGCAGAGCATGTGGGCGACGTGGCAGACCGATGAAGGCAAGGGGTTTAACAACTTCCTCATTGCCTCGGGCGAGAAACAAGGTAAGCACCACGGACCTCCCTTCCACGACGGCGACATGTATAAATGGTTGGAAGCCGTGGCTGCCGTATATGCTGTGACCAAAGACCCGGAACTGGACAAGATTATGGACCGCTTCATCGGATGCGTGGTGAAAGCGCAACGCGCCGACGGGTATATCCACACCCCCGTAATTATTGCCCAAATGCAAGCTTCTGCGGAGCAAGGAACAGGGAGCAAGGGGCAGGAGAATAGTGGAAATAAAGGAGCGGCCGACAATACAGTTGTGGGGACGGCTGTGGGTAAGAAAGACGACGGTGCCTTCGGCAACCGGCTCAATTTCGAGACCTACAACCTCGGCCATCTCATCACCGCCGGCATCGTTCACAAACGTGCCACAGGCAAGACCACGCTCTACAATGCCGCCATCAAAGCCGGTGATTTCCTCTACAACTTCTGCAAGAACAACGCCAAGGAACTGGCAGGCAACGCCATCTGTCCCTCGCACTATATGGCCGTGGCCGAACTGTATCGCGAGACGGGCGACCCGAAATACTTAGAACTGGCCAAACAGTTCATCGACATCCGCGGTATGGTAGAGAACGGCACCGACGACAACCAAGATCGCATCCCCTTCCGCGAGCAATACCAAGCCATCGGTCATGCCGTGCGTGCCAACTACCTCTATGCCGGTGTGGCCGACCTCTACTTAGAGGACGGCGAGGCACAACTGATGAAGAACCTGACCTCTATCTGGCAGGACATCGTGACACGCAAGATGTACATTAACGGAGCTTGCGGCGCCCTCTACGACGGCACGTCGCCCGACGGTACCGACTACAAACCCGATAACATTCAGAAGGTGCATCAGAGTTATGGTCGCGCGTATCAACTGCCACACGCCACCGCCCATAATGAGACGTGCGCTAACATCGGCAATATGCTGTTCAACTGGCGTATGTTGCAAGCCACGGGCGACGGCAAATACGCCGACATCATCGAGAACTGCCTCTACAACAGCGTGTTGAGCGGCATCTCCTTAGACGGTGAGAAATACTTCTACACCAACCCCTTACGCATGAGCGACGAGTTCCCCTACAAACTGCGGTGGCCCAAAGAGCGCACCAAATACATCAGTTGTTTCTGTTGTCCGCCCAACACGCTGCGCACCCTGTGCGAGGCGCAGAACTACGCTTACAGCATCGGCAAAAACGAGATTTACGTCAACCTCTACGGCAGCAACACCCTGCAGACCAACATGGAAGGTGTGGGCGACATCATCCTCGAGCAGACCACCGACTACCCTTGGGACGGAACGGTGAAACTGACCATCAAGAAACTGAAAGGCAAAAAAGCATTCCGACTGAAATTGCGCCTGCCCGGATGGTGCATGAAATCGCTCATCCAGAAAAACAGCGTCACCGTGACCTCAAGATTGGAAAACGGATACTGTACGCTGGAGGACACCTGGAAACAAGGCGACATCATCACGTTCACCATGCAGATGCCTGCGCGTATCGTTGAGGCCAACCCGTTGGTGGAAGAGTCGCGCGGACAAGTGGCCGTGATGCGCGGACCCATCGTCTATTGCGCGGAGAGCCAAGACCTGCAAGGCGAAGACATCGACCATGTGGTCATCCCTGTGGGAACACGATTCCAACCCGTGGAGACCACCATCGACGGCAGTCGCATGATGGCGCTGGAAGGCAAGGTGAATGTGCGCGACGAGGCATCGTGGGAGGGTGTGCTCTACCGTGACATTGTGAACAAAGAAAAGAAGGAGAAAACCATCCGCCTCATCCCCTATTACGCTTGGGGAAACCGCGGAAAATCGGAGATGACCGTATGGATGCCCGCAGGTTACTAATCATCATCGCAGCACTGTTAGGGGTGCAGGGTTTCTCATACCCCATCGAGGGTACCCGCACAAGCCCCCTGCCCCTCTCTCACGTAGAGGGGGAATCTGAGCACCTCGCCACCCGGGTGATTACGGTGTCACCTGGGGAGTACAGCATTGAGCAGGGTTTGCAACAAGCCCGTTTGGCCCGTCTGCACGGTGAGGAAGGGAATGCCGTGTTGGAATTGCAACCCGGCGTCTATCGGTTGGCGCAACCCATCATTCTCCGTCCTGAAGACAATGGCACCCGCATCAAAGCCATGGGCGAGGTCATCATCAGCGGTGGTGCGAAGATAGAGGGTTGGAAACGAGAGGGCAACCTGTGGGTGGCCGATGTGCCGCTGTGGAACGGTCGTCCGCTTGAGTTCCGCCAGCTATGGGTGAACGGTCACAAGGCTGTCCGCGCACGCGATGTGAAAGACTTTGAGCAGATGTACCGCATCCGTTCGATGGACAAAGCCAAAGAAACCATCTACGTGCCCGCCGAGGCGGTAAGATGGTGGCAAGGGTCAAAGGGCAAAGGGCAGGAGACCTTAGAGATGGTACTGCACGAGATGTGGTGCATTGCCAATCTGCGTGTGAAAGACATCAAGATACAAGGCGACTCCGCCGCCGTGACCTTCCATAACCCCGAGAGTCATATCCACTTCATGCACCCGTGGCCCTCGCCCATGGTGACGCCCGACGGGAAACATAACTCCGCCTTCTACCTGACCGGAGCGAAAGTGTTTTTAGACGAGCCGGGCGAGTGGTATCTCGACAGCCGCGCCGGACGGCTCTATTACATGCCACGCGAGGGCGAGGACATGCGCACCGCCGATGTGGAAGCGCCTGCCTTGGAGACCTTGTTACAAGTAAAAGGCACACCCGACCAACCCGTGGAGGACGTGAGCATCGAGGGTGTGACATTCCAGTATGCCACATGGATGCGACCCAGTCTGCAAGGACATGCGCCATTACAAGCAGGAATGTATATGATCGAGGCTTACAAGATACGTCCGCAAATCAAACGGCCCAACGGCGACCATGGTCTCGACAACCAAGGATGGGTGGGTCGTCCGGCTGCAGCCGTAGAGGTGAATCATGCCACCGACATGGTGTTTGAGCGATGCACCTTCGAGCACTGTGCCTCGACGGGCCTCGACTATCATCTCTACATCCAAGGCGGACGGGTTAAAGACTGTACGTTCCGCGACCTTGGCGGTTCGGGCATCCTCGCCGGTTCGTTCGGCCCGGAAGGACATGAGGCACACCTGCCCTACCAACCGGCCGACATGCGCGAGATATGCACGGGTCTGACCATCGAGCATAACCTCATCACCGACGTGACCAACGAAGACTGGGGGTGCGTGGGCATCGGAGCCGGATTCGTGCGAGACATAAAGATTCTGGATAACGAGATATCGGAGGTGTCGTACACCGGCATCAGTTTGGGATGGGGGTGGAACCAACAGACCTGTGCCATGGCCAACAACCTGGTGAAAGGCAACCTCATCCACCACTACGCCCGCCACATGTACGACACGGCAGGCATCTATACGCTCGGTTCACAACCCCATACGTTCATCGAGGACAATGTCGTCCGCGACATCTACCATCCGGGGTATGTGCATGACCCCGAACATTGGTTCTACCTCTACACGGACGAGGGCAGTTCGTACATCACAGTCCGCAACAATTGGACGCCTTCGGAGAAATATCTGAAGAACTCCAACGGACCCGGCAACACCTGGGAGAACAACGGGCCTGAAGCCACCCCTGCACCCTCTACCGCTAAATGAGGGAGCCGTTAGGCCGACATTTGGTTCAATCGTCACCAAATTTCAGACGGAGACTGTTGAGCACCACACTGACACTGGAGAAAGCCATGAGGGCACTGGCCCAAATCGGGGTGATTTGGAAGTCAAGGCCGAAGATACAAGGCAGACCTGCGGCCAAGGGAATGCAGATGACATTATAGATAAACGCCCAAAACAGATTTTGATGAATCATGCCCACCGTGCGTCGTGACAGATGGATGGCCTCGGGAATACGACGCAGGTCGGTGCCCATGAGCGTCATCTGCGCCACGTCCATGGCCACATCAGTGCCCTGTCCCATGGCGATGCTCACATCAGCAGCGGCCAAGGCCTGTGTGTCGTTGATGCCGTCGCCCGCCATAGCCACCACACGTCCCTCGGCTTGCAACCGCCGCACCAAATCCTCCTTGTCTTGCGGCATCACTCGGCTCTGATAATGACGTATGCCCGTCTGCTCAGCCCAGTAGCGCGCCCGTTCCTCCATGTCGCCGCTCATCATATAGACCTCTACACCCGCCTCGTGCAACAGGGTTACCGCCTCGCGTGCATGTGGTTTGAGCACCTCACCCGCAAGTTGCGATTCCTCTGAAACTTGTTTCTCATCCCCCTTTTTTGTCTCTTCAAGCACCGTCAGCGTGCCCGTCTTATCGATGACAAGGGCATTGACACGGTGTATCAGTTCCAAAGCAGCGGCATCTTTAATCAGGATGTTACGCTGTGCTGCCTTGCCGATGCCCACCATCAAGGCCGTGGGAGTGGCCAAGCCCATGGCGCACGGACAAGCGATGACCAGAACTGAAACGGCAGAAAGAACAGCCCGTGGCAACGCAGATGAACCACCCACGAGCGACCATACCAAGAACGTGAGAACAGAGATGCACATCACCGCCGGCACAAAGATAAGAGCCACCCGGTCAACGGTGCGCTGCACGGGGGCCTTTGAGTTCTGCGACTGTTGCACCATGCGGATGATGTTGGCCAACACCGTCTGTTCGCCAACAGCCTCAGCCTTGAAGCGCAGCGTCCCCTCTTTGACGATGGTGCCAGCATAGACGCGGTCGCCATCGTGTTTCTCAACAGGTACAGGTTCGCCCGAAATCATCGACTCATCGATAGAGGGGAGTTTGGGAGTTTGTTGTTCCTTGTCTTCTGACATGGCGCGCCCCGTCCCTACTTGAGTGGCATTGTTCTTATTTGCATCTCTGACTATCCCGTCAACAGGTATTTTCTGACCGGCATGCACCTCGATAACATCCCCTTTAGACAATGTACTGACCGGCACTTCATCGATGGTGCCGTCGAAATTGACCACACGGGCCGTTTTTGGAGCCAGTCCCATCAAGGTGCGAATGGCAGAGGCCGTACCGTGTTTGGCTTTCTCCTCCAAGAGTCGTCCGGTGAGCACAAACGAGATAATCATCACCGACGCGTCGAAATAGGTATGCCACTCGATGCCCCGGCTGCCCCACACCTGATCGCCCCAGAAAGTATTGAAGGCACTAAACAAGAACGACACGCAGGTAGAGAGCGCCACCAACGTGTCCATGCCAGCCGACAGATGACGCGCCTGTTGCCAGGCCGTGACATAAAACTGCCTTCCGCAATATACCAGATTGGCCAATGCAATGATGAGCATCGTCTGGTTGGCCACATCACGGCTGCCCACGTTGAGCCACCCCATCGAGATGCACATGGTGAGCAATGCGAAGCCCCATGAGAAGAGCACCTTACGTCGGAGGAGCACCAGATGGCGTTGTTCGATCGCCTCAGCACTGCGGTCAGCCTCAATGACCATATCGTAGCCGATGGCCGTCAGTTCGGCTTTCATCTGTTCGGGTGAGATGATATCGGGGTCATAATCCACCATGGCTGTTCGTGAGGGCAGGCTGACAACAGCCTCGTTCACGCCATCAAGCGAGGCCAGTTTGCGCTCAACCGTGGCACTGCACACGGCGCACATCATCCCTATGACCGGAAAAGGACGTTTCACAATTTAGAATTCACTATTATCAATTCACAATTGACAATTCAACAATCACCGTAGGCGACAACTCAACATTCAACACTCAACATTCAACATTCTAATACCGCATGACTGGCATATTTCGGTCGAAATTGCCCCACATCACAGCGTGTTGACTACGGGCCACAGCTTCGATCTTACCATGGACGTAGGTGAACAGTTCCACCGCGGTGACCACCCGGTCGTGGTTGACATCGGCCGCACCTCGCAGCGCAGCGAGGAGGTAAGTGGTAAAGATGCTGTTGTCAGCCCCTCTACGCTCAGCCGACTTCTCATTGTTGCGTGAGGAGAGGAAAAACATCACATTCTTAGGCGTCTTACTGGTCGCCTTTCCGCTGTTCTGCCGTATATTACCCGAATAACAAGCGTCGGCATACACCACCTTGGAGCGGGCACGGCTCCGACCCAATGCCGCCAATATGCTGTTGTAAGTCAACCGTCCGTCGTAGCAGATAAAACTGCCTTTCAGTCCGTGACCACTGAAGAAAAACACGATGTCATCGGTTGGTCCTGCAGCGAGGAACACCTGTTGCATGGCCGACTTCACCCTGCTGAGCGTAGCATTGCGGTTGGTGAGCAGCACCACCACCGCCGACGGGTCATTGGCGAGGATGAGTTGTTGCATCGACATGGCATCGCGGGCACTCACCACCAAGTCGTTCACCCTGCCGGGATAGTCGGACAATCCCACACAGACCGCGTAAGTGCGTGCGTGGGCAGGCATCACCCACAGCGAGAGGAATGCCACCCATATACTGATAAAAAACAAATGTCGTCTCATAACTAATTGATTTTGAAATCTTTTGCAAGTCCACACATCATCTTCACATTGAAAGCATAGTTGAAAGAAGTTTATGTTGCGGTTGCTCCATGTTCTATCTGGCGAAGCGAGTAGAGGAGAATGGGGAGAGTGAGCAGGAAAGAGAGCGTATCACAGACGGGCTGGGTGATTTCCAAGCCGAACAGTCCGAAGTACGGGGGCAGGATGAGAATCATCGGGATGAAGAAGAGACCGCGCCGGGCAGAGGACAGGATATTGGCGCGCCATGGCATCCGAACGGTCTGCAGCAACATGTTGCTAAGCATGGTGAGCGCACCCATCGGATAGACCAGCACCTGCCATCGGAGTGCCTCGCTGCCGATGCGAATCACATCGGGGTCGTTGCGGAAAATCGTGATCACGGGATTTGAAAAGACAAACAACAACACACCACAGATGAAGAGGAACACCGTGCCGGCACGCACACAGAACCAGAAAGCATTTCGCACACGGGTGTAAAGTCCGGCTCCATAACTGAATCCGCACAACGGTTGGAACCCCTGTCCCAAGCCGATGATGATGGAGAAGATGACGAATGTGATTCGCGAGACAATCGACATCCCTGCGATGGCGGCGTCGCCATATACCCCCGCAGCCACATTGAGCAGGACGGTAGCCACACAACCCAACGTCTGACGGGTGAGCGACGGGGTACCACCGGCCACCATCTCGACCACC
This sequence comes from uncultured Prevotellaceae bacterium, assembly GCA_946404865.1. Classification (GTDB taxonomy): domain Bacteria; phylum Bacteroidota; class Bacteroidia; order Bacteroidales; family Bacteroidaceae; genus Prevotella. Next base: position 12,445 of record CAMJFC010000021.1, on the reverse strand, counting down.
ATCTTCAGTGATGGGGTGAAACGGCGCAGATTGACCCTCAGCTTCACACGGCGGTTCATATAAAGCAGGAGCACGAAACTGAACAACTGACCGATGACCGTGGCCCAAGCCGCTCCACGCACCCCCAAGCCGAGGACGAGAATGAGCAGCGGGTCGAGCAGCACATTCACGACCGCCCCCGTCACGATGCCTACCATGGCCAGCGAGGCATTGCCCTGAAACCGCATCTGGTTGTTGAGCACGATAGAGCCCGTCATCACCGGCGCACCCAAAAGGATGATGTCCATATACGACTCGCACTGCGGCTGAATGGTGGGCGTGCTGCCCAACATCCACACCAGGGGGGTGAGAAACATCTTCCCCAGAATGGTGATGGCCAAGCCGAAGAGAAGGGCATAGACAAACCCTGTGGCCGCCATGCGCGACGCGTTGTCATCATCTTTCGCCCCCAACCGTCGTGAGATATAATTGCCCGACCCATGTCCGAAGAAAAAGCCGAAAGCATGAATCATCGACATGGCAGGAAAGGCGACACCCACGGCCGCAGTCGATTGGGTATCTACCTGTCCCACAAAAAACGTATCGGCGATATTATACAGGCTGGTGACCAGCATGCTAATAATCGTCGGTACGGCCATACGGGCTATCACACGCGGGATAGCCCCTGTTGTGAGTTCGTTATAATGGTCTAAGGTGCGGGGCATCCTTATTCTTTGGGGGAGTTAAAGGAGTTAAGGAAGTTAAGGGAGTTAAAGGGGGAGTTAAAAAGGGGAGTTACCGCAGTCTTCGACTGCTTAGGGAGTTAAAGAGCCAATAGTTGGTGCTGTAGGGGCGGGTCTCTGTGCCCGCCCGCACGAACAATAACGAGTTCTGAGCGCTCTCAAAGAGCAGCGAGCCTCATAGCCCAGGGCAACACCTTGGGGTTAAAGAGCCCAGGCATTACCCTGAGGAATTACGCCTCGGCGGTAGTGAGCAGGATTTGCACGATACGATCGGCCGTGCGCCCATCCCATCGGTCGGGAATAGACGATGATTTCCACTGTCCCCCCACCATATCGGTCACGGCTTGTGCCAGCAGTTGCGGGTCTTCACCCACCAACACGTTGCTGCCTTCGCGCACCGTCTCGATATGTTCGGTATAGCTGTTGAGGGTGATGCACGGCACACTGTTGAACGTGGCTTCCTCGGCCACATTGCCTGAGTCGGTGACGATGCCCATCGCATTCGACGTAAGCCAGCCGAACTCAAGATAGCTCAAGGGTGTGATGAGTCGGAGGTTGGCGATGGCGTCTTGTTCCTTAGCTATCTCCTCCACGGTCTGTTGTGCCAATCCCCTGAGGGGAGCCACGACAGGAACGTCACCAGCCGCCTTCATCATACTGCCGAGCATGGCCGAGAGATTGTCGCGGTCGGCGATGAGAGCCTTGCGGTTGAGCGTGAACACGATATATTTTCCCGGTTCCAAGCCCAATTCATCGGCCACAGCCGGCCGTTGCCAGCGGTTGCGATTGGAGCGCAGCGTGTCCATCAGGATGTTACCCACTTTGTAGATTTGCGAGAGGTTGGCGCCTTCGCGTGTGGCAATATTCGAGGCTCCGTCGCCAGCGGTGAAGAGCAGGTCGGACAGTCCGTCGATGACCAGACGGTTGATTTCTTTCGGCATCTTAATGTCGAACGAACGTGTGCCGGCCACGAGGTGCGCCAGCCGTATGCCTTGTTTTTTGGTGACGATGGCAGCAGCCATGGTCGATGCGAGGTCGTCAACGACAATCACCACATCGGTGGGATACTGTTCGAGGTAACGCTCAAACTCACCCATCACGCGCCCTGTGATTTCATTGAGTGATTTACTGTCAACACCCAGGAACACATCAGGACGGTCAATCTGCAAGTCGTCGAAGAGGCTCTTTTCCAATGTAGGATCGCTCTCCACGCCGGCATAGACCAACCGGTAAGCCACATCAGCACCTTGCTGGCGGGCTTTTTTTACTGCGTGAATAATGGGAGCCACTTTAATGAAATTAGGGCGTGCTCCCGCTACGATACAGATGTTCATGACTCTTTAAACAAATCTTTGATGCCTCCGAGACTGCCAAGCAGGTTGGTGGCCTCGTAAGGCAGATACACCGTCTTGGCCTGTCCGCCATGTGCCAGTTCCTGCATCATCTGGATATACTTCTGTGCCAGGAGGTAGTTGGCAGGGTTCGTACTCTTGCCCACGGCCTCAGTGATTTTCTCGATGGCGATGGCCTCGGCCTCTGCTTTGCGAATGCGAGCGGTGGCCTCACCCTCTGCCTGAAGAATCTGCTGCTGTTTGAGGGCCTCGGCACGGTTGATGGTGGCCGCTTTCTCACCCTCCGACTGGAGGATTTGCGACTGTTTGTTACCCTCACTGGTGAGGATGGCAGCACGTTTGTTACGTTCGGCCTGCATCTGTTTCTCCATGGCCATGAGCACGCTCTGCGGCGGCGTGATGTCCTGCAGTTCCACACGGTTCACCTTGATGCCCCATTTATTGGTAGCCTCGTCGAGCACGGCGCGCAACTTGGTGTTGACGGTGTCGCGCGAGGTGAGCGTCTGGTCGAGTTCCATCTCACCGATGATATTACGCAGGGTGGTCTGTGTCAGTTTCTCGATGGCGTTGGGCAGGTTATTGATTTCATAGACAGCCTTGAAGGGATCGACGATTTGGAAATAGAGCAGCGCATTGATTTGCATCTGGATATTATCCTTGGTAATCACGTTTTGCTTATCGAAATCATAGACTTGCTCACGGAGATCGATGCTGCTACTATACAGATAGCGTCCGCGGTTGAGTGTGACAATGTTTTTTGCGGAATCGATGAACGGGATGATGATGTTGATGCCCGGTTGCAACGTGGCATGATACTTACCGAGACGCTCGATGATGCGTGTCTCTGACTGGGGGATAATGACTAAGGTCTTTTTGGCGATGATAATCACCAACACCACGATGGCTATTAATACATAAGCTCCGATACTCATAGTATGAAAAATTTGAAATGAATGATTTGACTTGGAGAAAACTTCAGACTTAGAGACCTGGCGCCTCTTCTACGGTGAGGATGATGCTGTCGCGCCCCACCACACGCACGGTGGCACCCTCGGCGATGGCACGTCCGTCGGCGGAAAGGGCTTTCCAATCGTCGCCGTCGATAGCCACACGTCCGTAACCACCAGCCACGATGGCCTCGCTCACGCGACCAGTGCGTCCCATGAGTGCGTCGGCGTTGCTGGGCCGGTTTTCATCATTACGGTGCAGCCACCGTTTGGCGGCAGGTCTGATGAAATAGATGCAGAGGAACGACGCCACGGCGAAGACAATGATTTGCGGCACAAGCCCCAGTCCGATGGCCGATGCGGCCGATGCGAACACGGCTCCTACGGCAAAACAGATGACGAAGAGGTCGCCACTGCCCAGTTCGATAATGAGGCATAGGATGGCTATCAGCACCCACGCCAGCCAGGCGTTATTAGAAATGAACTCTATCATAATTATTAGGAGTTAAAAAGGGGAGTTAAAAGGGGGAGTTAAAGGGGGAGTTAAAGGGGGAGTTAAAGGGCCATTACTTGGCTATTTAATCCGAATGGTTCCAACGGTTTGGGTACGTTGTTTCTTACTACCTTTAGTGGTCGTGCCCGTGCTGGTTGCCGGTTGACCGTTGGGATTGTAATACTTCAAGGCTTCAGGCAGATGCTTCTTAATGTCGGCGATACGCTGCGCATCAGAGGGGTGTGTGCTGAGGAACGAAGCGGTTGTGCTGCCGCCCTGTGCGGCCATGCGCTGCCAGAAGGTGACCGCCACATTCGGGTCGTAACCTGCCATGGCTGCGAAAATCAGACCCATGTAGTCGGCCTCCGACTCATTTTTACGCGACCCGTGCAGGTTGGTGAAATAAGCGCCGTAACTCAGAGCCGTGGTGGCCAGGTCGCCCACTGCGCCCAAACCGAAGGCGCTGGCTGCGGCACCGAAAATCTGTGTTCCCACGCTGGCATTGGTCTTTTTAGCCATCTGCTCAGAAGAGTGTTTCGCCACAGCGTGAGCAATCTCATGTCCCATGACAATGGCGAGCGACGACTCATCCTGGGTTACCGCTAACAATCCCTCATAGACGGCAATCTTTCCGCCCGGCATACAAAAAGCGTTCTGCTCTTTGTCGGCGAGCAGGTTGAACTCCCACTGATAGGTGTTGGCCTCAGCTGTATAGCCGTTGGCACGAAGGTATTGGTCCACGGCGTTGGCCAGTCGCTGCCCCACCCTCTTCACCATCTGTGTGGCTTGCACATCGGTCGACAGTTTACCACCTGTGATGTATTTCTGGTACTCGGTTGCAGCCAATGACGGCAACTGCCCGTCTTCGGACGACAGACTGTGTTTACGCCCAGTGATGGGCACAGTATAAGATGCTCCGCACGATGCCAACAGCATCATGGCGAGCGACAACATGAGAACGTTTAGTTTTTTCATAATATCAATTGTTTTTATTGAATCGTTGGTACTCAACTTCATTAATCATCTAAATGTCCATGAATATGGTCAATCTGCTGATTGATTTGCGTACTGAATTTCACGGGATGCCAAATGAAATCATAGATATTGGTCACCTCACCCGTAGAGACCACCACCTTGCCATAGCCGAAGATGCGTCCCATGATGCTCTGTTCCACCTTCACGCCCTCGCACTTGCGGAGCATCAGTTCGATGGATTCACGACGCACCAGTCCGCGTTTCTCTATCACTCGTCTGTTGGTGACGATAAAGCGCTTTCCGTTGTTGATGACCAAGGCCCAGATGACAGCGAGCAGCAACAGCACACCCGCGAAAATCAAGCGCAGTCCCGTATCACCCAGTGGGATGAACGGCATAGCGATGCCAAACAGCACGAGCAACGCAGGAAACCAATACGAGAAATAATGCAAGCGTGCCTCATACACGATTTTCTCTCCCTCCATCAGACTATCTTCTATATATCCCATAACATTAAAAATTGATTGATTATTTCTGCAAAAATACACAGATTTTCCAAATTACACAACAAATGAACATATTTTTTCGATTTTAGACAGAGTGGTTTTTAGACATAGGAACATAGGGACATATTTTTCTATCTTTATATGTACCCATGTTCCTATGTCAAAATAACATGTCCCTATGTCTAAAATAACATGTTACTATGTCAAGAGGGGAATGTGTTCTTATGTAACAGGGTTGACTTTTTTGTCAACTTTAAATACCGAAAATTTTTGAAAGTTTTCCAAAAATTTTTGTAACTTATTAAAAATCAGTAACTTAACATTTATTAACACGAAAAAAGTTGTCCAAAACGAAAATCTTACAAATAATAGTATTATCTTTGCAACTGCATTTCATACTAAAAAATTTATCCAATTACCTAACTTCCAATGATACAAACAGTTGTAAAGCGCGACGGGAGAATCGTGGGCTTTAACGAAGAGAAAATCATGGCTGCCATCCGCAAGGCCATGCTTCATACCGACAAAGGAGAGGACGAGCGTCTTATTCAGCAGATTACGGACCACATCGCCATGCGTGGTGCCGCACAGATGACTGTTGAGGCTATCCAGGACGCTGTGGAGCTGGAACTGATGAAGAGCAGCCGCAAGGATGTGGCACAGAAATACATTGCCTATCGCAACCAGCGAAGCATCGCACGCAAGGCGAAGACACGCGACATCTTTCTCGATATCGTCAACGTGAAGTCGAACGACATCACCCGTGAGAATGCCAACATGAACGCTGACACACCAGCGGGCATGATGATGAAGTTTGCCTCGGAGACCACCAAACCCTTCGTTGACGACTATCTGCTCAGCGAGGAAGCACGTGACGCCGTGGCTCATAACTATCTGCATATCCACGACAAGGACTACTACCCCACCAAGTCGCTCACCTGCGTACAGCATCCGCTCGACAACATCCTCAACCACGGTTTCACGGCCGGACACGGTGAGAGCCGCGCCGCCAAACGTATCGAGACAGCCAGCGTGCTGGCCTGCATCTCGATGGAATGTGCGCAGAACGAGATGCACGGCGGCCAGGCCATCCCCGCCTTCGACTTCTATCTGGCACCGTTCGTCCGACTCAGTCTCATTGAGGAAATCAAGTATCTGGAAGATTTGTACGGCGCCGACTTCAGTCACCTCTACGAAAAAGAACTTGACGATTACACCAAACGCGACCTTGACGGCCTGGAGGGTGAAGAGCGGGTGATGCAACACGCCGTCAACAAGACCGTGGCACGTGTGCATCAAGCCATGGAGGCCTTCATCCACAACATGAACACCATCCACTCGCGCGGCGGCAACCAAGTGGTGTTCTCATCCATCAACTACGGCACCGACACCTCAGCCGAGGGGCGTTGTGTGATGCGTGAGTTGTTGCTGAGCACCTACCGTGGCGTGGGCAACGGCGAGACGGCCATCTTCCCCATTCAGATATGGAAAAAGAAACGCGGCGTGAACTACCTGCCCGAAGACCGCAACTACGACCTCTATCAATTGGCTTGCAAAGTGACGGCACGGCGTTTCTTCCCCAACTTCCTCAACCTCGATGCCACCTTCAACCAAACCGACGAATGGCATGCCGACGACCCGAAACGCTACCTGCACGAGGTGGCCACCATGGGGTGCCGTACACGTGTGTTTGAAAACCGGTTCGGTCCGAAGACGTCTATCGGCCGGGGCAACCTCTCGTTCTCGACCATCAACATCGTGCGCCTGGCTATCGAGTGCATGAACATCGAAAACAAGGAACAGCGTATCGCACGTTTCTTCGCCAAGCTCGACAATATGCTGCAGGTGACCGCACAACAACTCGATGACAGGTTCAACTTCCAGAAGACGGCATTTGTGAAGCAGTTCCCGCTGCTCATGCGCAGTCTTTGGATTGGAGCTGACAAACTCAACCCCAACGAAACCATCGAACCGGTCATCAACCAAGGCACCCTCGGCATCGGCTTTATCGGACTGGCCGAATGTCTCGTGGCCCTTATCGGCAAACATCACGGTGAATCGGAGGAAGCACAGGAACTGGGATTGAAGATTGTGACCTATATGCGCGACCGCATCAATGAGTTTTCTGAGCGCTATCATCACAACTACAGCGTGTTGGCCACACCGGCAGAAGGACTGGCCGGACGATTCACGAAGAAAGACCGTAAGGATTTCGGTTTGTTGCCAGGCATCACCGACCGCGACTACTATACTAACTCCAACCACGTGCCGGTGTATTACAAATGCTCAGCCCGTCATAAAGCGGAGGTTGAGGCTCCCTATCATGACCTGACACGCGGCGGACATATCTTCTACGTGGAGATAGACGGCGACGCCACACACAACCCCGAGGTCATCATGGGTGTGGTGGATATGATGGACCACTACAACATGGGCTACGGCAGCGTGAACCACAACCGCAACCGCTGCATGGACTGCGGCTACGAGAACGCCGAACCGAAGATGGAGGTTTGTCCCAAATGCGGCAGCACACATATCGACCGGCTGCAACGCATCACTGGTTATCTGGTGGGAACTACCGACCGTTGGAACCATGCCAAGCTCTGCGAACTGAACGACCGCGTGAACCATATAGAGAAAGGAAATTGAAGCGATGCTATCCGTTATTGACATTGTAGAAGACACGATGGTGGACGGTCCGGGATTTCGCACCTCCATCTACTGCGCGGGCTGTCCCAACGCCTGTCCGGGTTGCCATAACCCGCAGTCGTGGGACATCAACGCGGGACGCAACATGACCACCGACGAGATGATGAAGGTGATAGAAGCAGACCCTTTTGCCAACGTCACCTTCAGCGGGGGCGACCCCATGTATCAAGCGGAGGGATTCACCGAATTGGCACGTGCCATCCGCGAGCGCACGACAAAGACCATCTGGTGCTTCACGGGGTTCACTTACGAGGCACTGGTGCGCAACCCGAAACAACGGGCACTGCTCGAGCAGATTGACGTGCTCGTTGACGGGCCGTTTGTCAAATCACTGCGCGACGACGACCTGCTCTTCCGTGGCAGCAGTAACCAACGGCTCATCGACGTGCCCGCCTCACTACGCGCCGGACATGTCGTGGCATACGCGTAAATCTCTATCCGTTTTTTTACGGAATTAGTTGGCCTTCTGCCTAAAAACGACAACGGATTTCACGGATGACACGGATTTTGTTACTACGAATTGATTTACAAAGAACCAACGGTCACTGTGCGAAGCCTACGGCCGAGTAGGGAATACGACTACTAATTTCGCGAATTTCACAAATTGGTCGGCCGATAGGGAATACAACTACTAATTACGAGATTTCGCGAATTGGTCGGCCGAATAAGAACCAGTTATGGCTTCGGCAGCAGATTCTCCTTCTTTTTCTCCTCTTCCTCTTTTTCCCTGATGACATACCGCTGGTAGTAGGTCAGAATGAGGGTGGTGAGCGGAAGAGCTATCACCATGCCGAGAATGCCGAGGAGCGACCCCCAGATAGAAAGTGACAAGAGAACGATGGCAGAATAAAGTCCCGTCACCTTGCCCATAATCCTCGGCGTGAGGAAGGTATCCTGAATGGCCTGTACCACAGCGAACACAATCAGCGCCAGCAGCATTACACCCCAGAAACTTTCACCCGTCTCAGCCGACTTCACGATGGCAAGCAGAATGGTAGGCACAAAACCTACAACCTGCAAATAAGGCACCATGTTCAACAAACCGATGAAAAGCCCCAATCCGATGGCCATGGGGAAATCAATAATCAAGAAACCAATACTGAAGAGGATGCCCACACACAGGGCCACCATCGCCTGACCACGGAAATACTTATTCATGCCGTCGGCGATGTCAGACATCAGTTGCACACAGAACGGACGCGACTTGGCAGGCAACAATCCGACCCACCCTTTGGTCAGTTTCTCATAGTCGAGCAGGATAAAAAGGGTATAGAGCGCCATCATCACCACGGTGAACAGCCCTGAGAGGGCACTGAAGGCGTGCGACACAATATTCCATATCTGTGGAATGGCCTCTTTCACCGTGCTGGCCACTTCATCCACCGACCCGGCGGAACTGAGTTTCTCGTAATTAAACAAATCGCGGACGGTATCGTGTATAGCTGCAGGAATGCCCCCCATCTCTTGTCCGTGTTGGATATAATTCACCAACAGCGTCTTCACCCGCAGCACCTCTTCTATCATCGGCGGGATGATGAGCCAAAAGAAACCCGTAACCACAGCGGCCACCACCAGGAAAGTGCAGATAATGGCTAAAATGCGGTACTTCATCCGGCACTTATACTGGAAGAACTTCACCATAGGAAACAGCATATACGAGAACAGCCATGCCAAGAAGAATGGCAGCAGCACACTGCTCAGTCTTTTGAGCAGCAGAAAACCGACGATGATTCCCGCTACCCAAAGGAAGCCCCGCACAAAGGTGTCGAATGTGATCTCTTTACGACTTGCCATAAACAATGAACCTTAACACTGAACACTAAACCCTCATCCCTCAACACTAAACCTTCATCCCTAAACCTTAATTAGAATTGCTCAAGAATAGCGATGCGTTTCTCAGTGTCGGGATGGGTACTGAACAACGAACCGAGAAAACTCATGATGCCTTGAGCCGACAGTTTGGGATGCACGATAAAGAGTTGTGCCACATCATCCCGCCCCACACCGCTCAGACCGGGATTGCCCGAAATCTTACGCAAGGCAGACGCCAAAGCCCAGGGATTGCCGCATAGTTCGGCACCGCCCGCATCGGCCATATACTCTCTTTTGCGAGATATGGCAAAGCGTGTCAGTACGGTGAAGAAATAGGCGATGGCGCAGCAAACCACACCAACCAACAGCACGACCACAATCGACGGTCCGCTGTTCTTGCCATCGCGGCTCCGACTGCTTCCGCCCCCGCCATAGATAAACACGCGGAAGAGCAAACGCACCACGATGCTCATGATGGCAGAGATGATGCCCACGAACACAATGCTGGTAATCAGCAGCCGGGTGTCTTTATTGCGAATGTGCGTCAGCTCATGTCCGATGACACCCGCCAACTCCTGGTCATTCAGCAGATTGATGATGCCCGTGGTGAGCGTCACGGTATAACTGTCTTTATTGATTCCGCTGGCGAAAGCATTCAGTTGCGGGTCGTCGATGACATTGATTTTCGGCATGTCCATGCCACAGGCGATAGTCAGGTTCTCCACGATATTATATACGCGTGGGTTCTCACGCCGCTCCAGAGGGCGTGCGCCAGTGGCATGCTTAATCATCGAGGTGTTGAAGAAATAAGCGATGAGGAACCACACCCCTACTCCTATCACTACCCACGGCAATGTGTGTAAGAACATCTCATTGACCGAAGCCCAGTCCACGCCATCACGCCAGTAGCCACTACCATCGTAGTAGCCGCCATTCAGTTTCGACACAATCAAGAGGAAGACATAGATGGTCAGGAGGATGATAGCCGGGAACATCAGCAAGAGCAATATGCTGAGCATATTGTTCCTGCTGATTTGGCTTTGCATGCCTACATATCGCATAGATGTATGAGATTTGTTGTTGGGGTTGAGAGATTGAGATATGGATGAGATATCCGAGATGATCCCACCGTAACGGATTAGAACTGGATGTCGGGAGCTGTCTCGTAGGTCTTACGCTCAGCCTCGGGCACCTCGATCATCGGTTCGCGCTGGAATCCGAACATGCCGGCGATGAGGTTCGACGGGAACGTCTGCACAGCGTTGTTGAGCTCCTTCGTAGCCGAATTGAAGAAACGACGTGAAGCCGCCAGTTTGTTCTCGATGTCGGCAATCTCCGTCTGCAAGTGCATGAAGTTTTGGTTGGCCTTGAGGTCGGGATAAGCTTCCACAGCGATATTCAGTCCGGAAAGGGCGCTCGACAACTTGTTCTCGGCCAGCACCTTTTCGTTCACGGTACGTGCGCTCATGGCAGCGGCGCGAGCCTCAGTAACCTTGGTGAGCACTTCTTTCTCATGAGCGGCATAACCTTTCACCGTAGCCACCAACTGAGGAATCAGGTCGTGGCGCTGTTTCAACTGCACGTCAATGTTGGCGTATGCATTCTCACGGTTGTTGCGTAGTTTAACCAGACGGTTATACATACCTACGAGCACTATCGCCAGCAAGACGACAACCACAATAACAATAATAAGTACCATAATAACTGTGTTTTAGTGAATAATCATTGATGGAAGAAGAATGAAGCAGAAGGAGATATATGAGATGATGAATACAATGCAAAGATAAGATAAAAAACGACATCTTCAAAGGATTTAAAAGTTTTTTTCATCCTTCATCAAAAATAAAGTTTATTTCACATTTTTTAAAGAGCAAAAAAATCGGGTCGGACGAATATCGTCCAACCCGGTTACATATCTAAATTAACATTTATTCACTTCATATAGCTCATTACTTTCTCATAATAGCGCTGTGTAGAACGAACCTTGTAGTTGCAACCACCTTGCCACATACGGATGGCGCGCTCCACATTATTCTGAGGGTTGTAATAAGACTGGATGATGACAAACATCTCTTTTGACTTCTGCACATTGAAACGGTCATTGAGCGTATAACGCTTGCTGCTGCCACGGCGTTTCAGGATATTGTTGCACTCCTGCACGAGCACCGGGGAGATTTGCAACACTCCGCAGTAGATACCGCAGCGTGCATTTGGGTTTCCTTTGCTTTCCACTTGGATAATGGCGTCAATCACTGGCGACCAATCATAATTAGAGTTTTCACCTTCGCCGGCAGCCATAACAGGCATCGACATCAGCATTGTCACGCTTAACAATACAATTTTCACAAATTTCTTCATTGTTACTATTTTTATAGGAGCCTGTGGAATGGCGTTTCATCCCGGATTCAGGTCTTTACAAGAGAAGACCGAACAGACTCCAGATTACTACTTGATAATGTCCAGGAAAACTTAGCGGCACACTATCTTAATTAACTCGGTGCAAAGGTACGAAAAAAATGGCACCCAACCTTGAAAAGGCATGGTGTTTTGTGGATTTTTAAGATAATTCTTGATTTATATCATATTGGAAATCAACGATTTACAATTGTAAAACAGTCTTTAATTTACTTTTGTAAATGTCAATAAAAACAAATATTAAACTAACAGATGTTAAATCGGGGCGAAGAGGGAGCCTCGGAAGGAAGGCGCTTCCAGTGGGGCTGGGAACCCGATATACCGGAAGACGTGGTCAACTACATCGCTGCCACAGCCCATGGTGTCGAGACAGATCGTAGTGACGAGATCCTCCATGAACGGTAAAACTCTGGGCAAGATGCACTTCCCATGGTAGTGTCGGAGATCCTCTACAAAAAAACAGGCGTATAGGTCATTTTGCAGGCTGTAAACGACGACATGTTGTTCTATAGGT
>CAMJFC010000020.1 GCA_946404865.1 uncultured Prevotellaceae bacterium | reverse complement strand
ATGGGAGGGTTGGGTGGGGAAAAAAGTCGGTCGTCGAAGGCAGTATTCAAAACCCTTTCCCTGGAGAGGGAAAGGGTTTTGAATAAAGAAACCACTCCCTCCCCTCGGGGAGGGTTGGGGAAGGGGCTCCTCCCCTCGGGGAGGGTCGGGGAAGGGGCTCCTTTTAATGTATCAACTCCACTGACCTTTTTAGGAAAGCGTCGAGAGCAGCACCTTTCAGCATGCCGTTCTGAAGCAAAGCTAAGTCTATGAGCTGGTGCACGATGGCATTGTCCTTCGCATGGTCGGCAATCACTTGCTTTTTCTTGTCCTTCTGCTCGTTGATCGCCTTTTCCGTGTTGTTGATGTCATCCTTCTCTTCCTGAGTCACTTCCTCTGGTTTCTTCTTGTCGCGCTCTTGCCGCAACACCGCCAAACGGGCCTCCTGACCGCGAATCTCTGCCAGAATAGGCTTCAGTGCCTCCTCCGTGCCAGCGTTGGTGTCGCTCAGCACTTTCTGCATCAGCGGGTGGTCGCTGTTGAGCACCATGCTGTACATGTCGGGCATTTGGGCATAGAATGCCATGCCGCTTTGGAACCGGCTCATGTCCTTCATACGACGCATATACTCACTCTGGGTGATGACGACCGGCTGAGTCGTTTCGCCAAGGGCTTGAACCTCCACGTGGAACTCGGCCTTATCCAAGTGAGGCAGTTGTGAACGGAATGCTTCTGACAAATTGTCACTGTCAGCTTCGCTCAACTCATTCTTGGGAGCGTCTTCTTTCTGAATCAGACGGTCGATGATGTCGCCGTCAACACGGGTGAAGCGGCTCTTCTCTAACTTCTGTTCCAACATCGATGCCACGGGCACGTCCAATTCGCCGTCCATCAGCAACACGTTGTAACCCTTGGCTTTAGCGGCCTCAATATAGGTGTACTGGTCGTCCACGTTGTTGGCATACAGATAAATCAACTGGTCGTTCTTGTCGGTCTGGTTGTCTTTGATCAACGTTTTGTACTCCTCGTAGGTATAGTACTTGCCTTCGGTGTCTTTCAACAGGGCGAAGTCCTTGGCGCGGTCGTAGAAGTCTTCTTGCGACAGCATACCATAGTGGATGAAAATCTTAAGGTCATCCCACTTGCTCTCGTAGTCCTTGCGGTTCTCGTTGAAGATGCTCTTCAGACGGTCGGCCACCTTCTTCGTGATGTATGTGGAGATTTTCTTCACATTGGCATCGCTTTGCAGATAGGAACGGCTCACATTCAGAGGAATGTCCGGCGAGTCGATCACACCGTGCAACAAGGTGAGGAATTCCGGCACGATGCCTTCCACCTGGTCGGTGACAAACACTTGGTTGCAATACAACTGTATCTTGTTGCGTTGCAGTTCGATGTTGGACTTGATGCGGGGGAAATAGAGGATACCCGTCAGATTGAAGGGGAAGTCCACATTCAGGTGTATCCAGAACAGTGGCTCGTCTTGCATCGGGTAGAGGGTGCGGTAGAACGATTGGTAGTCTTCGTCTTTCAGCGTGCTCGGTGCTTTGGTCCACAACGGCTCCACATTATTTATAATATTGTCCTCGTCGGTGTCAACCTGCTTGCCGTCTTTCCATTCTGTCTTCTTGCCGAAAGCCACAGGCACGGCCATGAACTTGCAGTATTTGTTGAGCAGGTCTTGTATCTTCTGCTTTTCAAGATACTCTTTGCAGTCATCGTCAATATACAGGATGATGTCACTGCCACGGTCGGCCTTTTCTGTCTCATCAATCTCAAAAGCAGGACTGCCGTCGCAACTCCATTTCACGGCTTGTGCTCCTTCTTGATAACTCTTGGTCACGATCTCCACCTTCTTGCTCACCATGAATGCGCTGTAGAAACCCAGACCGAAATGGCCGATGATGGCATTGGCGTTGTCTTTGTATTTCTCTAAGAAGTCGTTCACGCCGGAGAAGGCAATTTGGTTGATGTATTTGTCGATTTCTTCGGCTGTCATACCGATACCGCGGTCGCTGATGGTCAGTGTGCCCTTATCGGTGTCTAAGGAGATTCTCACGGTCAAGTCGCCTTGCTCGCCCTTGAAATCACCGCGCTCTGCCAACGTCTTCAATTTCTGAGTGGCATCTACGGCGTTTGACACCATTTCGCGGAGGAATATCTCATGATCTGAATACAGGAACTTTTTGATGACGGGGAAGATGTTCTCTGTGGTAACCCCGATGTTGCCTTTTTGCATAATATGATGATTTAAAAATTTCTGCTCATCAACTGCAAATTGTGTGCCAAAAAGCGCAGGCGGACTCTTGTCACTCTGTCTTTCACCATTCTTCACCGCGAAAGGTTACCCCGCTTGTACGAATGACCAACCCTCCCATTTTTTTGCAAATAGTGGCAAATTTTATCCATTCCGTTTCATTTGTGTTTTTTTTAGTTTTTTTATGATGGCGGATTGATAAAAATATTGTAACTTTGCGTTCGAATCTGATATAATAAAACACATATCGTGTTATATGAATGAGAAGAACTCAAGTTATTCCTTGATAGCACAATACTATCAGCAGCATTTTGAGGAATTAAAGGCGTTTGCCTGCAAGCATCTCGGGTATGCGGATATAGCCGGGGATTTGGTGCAGACGGCCTTTTTACGCTTGTTGTCTTCTAAGAAAATGATTTCTCAAGTCACTCTCCCATGCCTGGTCTATACCGTCATGCGGAATTTGATTTTTGACTATTGGCGGCGCAAGCATTATTGCGATGAGTATGAGCATTATATTCAGCAACGCGATGCTGCCAAGTCAATCGAGCCGGAGTCGGTCTATTCCGCTGTCGAAATCAACGAAATGATGGAGAGGGGGATGGCAAGGCTGTCGGAAAAACAGAGGGCGGTATATCTGCTGAATGTCTATGACGGCATGAAGGTGTCCGACATCTGCCAGACGCTGCGTTTAAACTACAAATGTGTGGAAAACAGGTTAGGACAGGCTCGCAAGGAGATGAGAACATATATGCGAAGAATGCTCGCATAAGGCATTCTTGAAAGGATTAAGCAGATTCGTTCTGTTGATCACTTTCAATAGGTTGTTTTTTTTAAGGTTAAGCCCCGGCAAAGTAGTGATACTGTATGCCGGGGCGATTTTTTAGTGTGATGGAGAACCAATGACTTAGTTCTCCTTGACGCAGACGATTCCTTTCAAGTCTTTGTCCAGATAGAAGGTCTGCTTACAGTCGATGGTGGTCGTGTCATTCCCGGAATCGGGTTTGACGTGATATATCACCCTCACAAAAATCAGTTTGTCACCTTCCGTATAAGGCAGGTAACTGATGTCTTTCTTGAAGTGTTTGACTTCTCTGGCGTATGCTTGATTGTCGGCTACACTCTCCGACTTGACATAAAAGGTGCTGTCCCAGTTCTCGTATTTTTCAATGTCGTAGGTGAAACCGTCGGCGATGGTGGCGTCAAGAAAATCCTCCACCATGCCGTGAATCTTGCCGCTCTCACTGGTGCAACCCGCCATAAAGAGCGATGCCAACAACGCAAATAAATAGATGGTACGTCTCATGGTCTTCTATTTTTTGGGGATGTTCTTTAAGATGTCGAGCAGATGGTCCCATACCATTTGAACGGTGGGAATGAGAAGACACTCGTCAGGACTGTGAACACCTCGGAGGGTGGGACCGAAGGACACCATGTCAAGGTCGGGATAACGCTCGGAGAACAGACCGCATTCCAAACCGGCATGGATGCCGAGCACCTTGGGCTCTTTGCCGAACAGTTTCTTGTATGATTCTACTGTCAACCGGGTGAGGGCACTGTCGGCACGCATCTTCCATGCAGGATAGCCGTCTCCTTGTTCCACATCGGCGCCAGCCAACTGGAACAGGGCCTTGACGGTGTTGCCCTGATTCTCTAAGTTGCTCATCACATTCGAACGCTGACTGGTCACAACGACAACTTCTTCCTCAGACGACTGAACGCTCGCTAAATTGCTCGATGTCTCCACAAGCCATGACACAGCTTCATCCTGGCACATGGCATATACACCGTTGTCAACGGCTTGCAAGGCGCGTATCAGACTGACGCTCACAGATAAGGGGAGCACTGTCTCTTCTTCGGTGCTCTCCATGATAAATTCCATTCCTTTCTCGGTTACATGGAACTCATCTTCCACTTGCGAGGCAAAGATATTCCAGTCGGCACGTACTTGCTCTTTCTGTTCTTTGATGACGCCGATGATGGCGGCTCCGTCACGGGGGATGGCATTGTGCATCCTACCGGCATTGAATTGAGCTAAGATGAGCGGGCGCTTTTCTTGCTGCTGGTAGAGGAAACGGGAGATGATTTTGATGGCATTGGCGCGTTTCTTGTTGATGTCGTCGCCCGAATGACCGCCATTGAGTCCCTTCACCGCAATCCGAAGGAAGAAAAAGTCTGAGGGTGCTGTCTCACGTTTGAAACGGAAGGTGGCGGTGGTGTTTTTACCGCCGGCACATGACACAAATATCTGTCCTTCGTCTTCCGAGTCGAGGTTGATGAGCATTTTGCCCGTCATAAAACCGGCTTCCATGCCGAAGGCTCCCGTCAGTCCGGTCTCTTCATCGCGGGTGAACACACATTCGATGGGACCGTGCTCGATATCATCACTGTCAAGCAATGCTAATTCCATGGCGCAACCGATACCGTCGTCAGCACCTAAGGTGGTTCCCTTCGCACGAAGCCACTCGCCGTCAACATAGGTCTGTATGGCATCGTGGTCGAAATCGAAGTTGATGTCAACCAGCTTCTCGCACACCATGTCCATGTGGCTTTGTAAAATAAGCGTCTCACGGTCTTCATAGCCGGGTGTGGCTCCTTTGCTGATCAGCACGTTACCCGTTTCGTCCACCTTCGTGGGCAGACCACGGCTCTCGCCAAACGCTTTCAGATAAGCAATCATCTTTTCCTCGTGCTTCGAAGGACGGGGGATTTGGTTGATGCGTGCGAACTGTTCAAACACGCGTTGAGGGGTTAAAATGTTTTCGTTCATCGTGATAAACTTTAATAATGATTCTCTAATAGATGCAAAAAAGTGTGTAATGCGACATTTATTTCAAAAAATCTGCGAGTAATCAAAAAAAATGCGCTACCTTTGCAAAGATTTTTGCAAAGTTAAGAAAAAATGCTCAAATTAGTAGCCATAACCGTGTTAATAATTGCTATTGCGGTCGCTTTACTCTCTGTAAAAGTGATTTTTCGCAAAAACGGACGTTTTTCGTCACCGCATATTCACGATAGTGAGGCTATGAAAGAGCGCGGAATCCACTGCGTCATCGACCAAGACCGGGAAATGCGGGCTCCGTCGAGCGGTGTCAAAGAGAAAGTATAATTAAATAAGGTATATTACAAATGAACAGAAAAAACATTTTATGTGCGATGGCTGCTATGGCTCTCGCCGTGTCTTTTACAGCTTGTGACAATTCTAACAAAATGGATGAGAAAGGCGCTGCTGCCGCTGCTGCTGCCGAGAAATCCGGAGCTCAACTCATCGCTTTTGTCGAGATAGACTCTTTGCAGGAGAAATATGAATTCTGCAAAGAAATGAAAGGTAAACTCGAGCAGAAACAGAAAAATGCCGAGGCAGCTCTCGCATCACAGGAGAAAAACTTGCAAGCTGCTGCAAAGAACTTCCAGAATAAGTTGAACAACAATGGTTTTAACAGCCGGCAAGAGGCTGAGAACCAGCAGAGAGCCATCGAGAACCAGCAAAACCAATATTTGGCTTCTCAACAGCGTTTGGGCAACGAACTGCAGTCTGAACTGGTCAAATACCAAGAGGCGCTTCTTGACAGCATCAACCATTTCCTTGCTGAATACAACAAAGATAAGAAGTTCGCATTCATCCTGACCAAGCAGAAAGGCGACAACATCCTTTATGCCGACCAGGTATATGACATCACCGATGATGTGGTGGCCGGTCTGAACAAGGCTTATAAGGGTGGTGATGCAAAAGCTGAAGCTAAACCCGAAGCAAAGCCCGAAGCCAAGGCAGAAGAAAAAGCTGAGGAGAAAAAGTAAAAGCAACCCAATCTCCCGCTCCTTCTCAAGGCGCCCGCACGAGCGTCAGCGAGTTCCCCTTCTCAAGGGCGTCAGCCAGCTCCCCTCCCATGTAGGGGAGGGGCAGGGGTGGGGTCAGTAATATCTTCCGTTCATGCGGAATAAGTAATATCATCTGGGCGGACCAATCAGGCCCGCCCTTTTTCCTATCAATATGACCAAAAAACAACGCTATCAATTCATCCTTGACTATTTCCGCAACCAACTGCCGGAGGTGACAACCGAACTCGAGTTCGGTAGCGTCTTCCAACTGTTGGTGGCCACCGTGCTCAGTGCGCAGTGTACCGATAAACGGGTCAATATGATTACCCCGGAGCTGTTCCGTCATTTTCCCGACGCTGCAGCCATGGCGCAAGCTACCCCAGAGGAGGTGTTGGAATATGTGAAGAGTGTTTCATACCCCAATGCCAAATCAGAGCACCTTGTGCGAATGGCGAAGATGTTGGTTGATGACTTCGGTGGCGAAGTGCCCGACAACCTCGACCAACTCGTCAAACTGCCCGGTGTGGGGCGCAAAACGGCTAATGTCATTCAAGCGGTGGCGTTCGGAAAAGCGACCATGGCGGTGGATACGCACGTCTTCCGTGTCAGTCACCGTCTCGGCCTTGTTCCCAAATCTGCGAACACCCCGCTGAAGGTGGAACTTGAACTGACCCGGAACATCCCCGTTGATGATATTCCTAAAGCCCATCATTGGTTGTTGCTCCACGGTCGGTATGTCTGCACTTCTCGCAACCCAAAATGCACGAAGTGCGAACTCTCCCAAGTCTGTCCGTCCCTCCCCAAGTAATCATCCCAAGGGCCTCAGCCAGCTCCCCTCAATACCCCTATATTACCCATGAATTCCCACATCATTCTCCAATACCTTCGCCAAGTGATGATGAACAACAACCGTCCTTGGTTCCAGGCTCATAAAGACGAGTATCTTTCAGCCAAAGCAGAGTTCGAAACAGGCGTTGCTCAAGCCATCAACCGAATCGTCGAGTTCGACGATTCCGTCGCTCACATCACCGTGAAAGATGCCACCTACCGTTTCTACCGTGACACACGTTTCTCACCCGATAAGTCACCTTATAAGAACCATTTTGGCGCATATATCGCTGCGCATGGTAAGAAGTCGTTCCATGGTGGTTATTATATCCATTTGGAACCGGGCAACTGTATGTTGGCTTGTGGCAGTTACTACCTGCCGACCAACATCCTCACGGCTTGTCGCAATGAGATCATGGGTAATATTGACGAGTGGCTCTCCTGTGTGGAGAATGAGTCGTTTGTCCGTCTTTTCGGTCATCCCGGAGAGGGTTCATGGGGAGATGCCCATGGTTTCGGATTGGAATTGCTAAAAACCTGTCCTTCAGGTTTCCCCCGCGATTATGAGCACATCCAATATCTACGCATGAAAGACTTCTGTTGTTGGAAGACCGTTTCCCCCGATTACTTCACCACCGACCATTGGCTTGACGACATGGCTGCCGTCTTCAAGGTGGCCAAGCCCATGATGGACTTCATCAATGCCGTCATTGATGACTACGAATAGTTTCTTCATCACTGCTCCCGTGTTGCCCCGAGTGTCCTAACGGCCGAGTGGGCTGTCTGCGACGCTACACGAATTTGCAAAAATGCCCCATAAATGTTCCATGAATAATAATATTTTGGTTCAATTTATGTCCATTCATGTCCATTCGTGGTACGCCGTAGGCATACAGACCCTTAGCCCGGGTTGGGGTAGAGGCGAAGCCTCGGGGTGGGGTCAATAGGCTTTGGAATCACTTTCAAAAGTAGGCTTATAATTCACTTTCTGTAATTTGGCGGCCTGAAAAGCCATAATGCCCTTAGCCCAGGGCAGTGTTGGGTATAGCGATGTAATTTGGCGGCCTGAAAGGCCAGCATACCCTTAGCCCAGGGCAACGCCCTGGGTATAGAGATTGAGTGTCCGACGCCCTGAAAGGGCAAAAGCCCTTATCCCAGGGCAGTGTTGGGTATAACGATGTAATTTGGCGGCCTGAAAGGCCAGTAAGCTCTTAGCCCAGGGCAACGCCCTGGGTATAGAGATTGTATATCCGTCGCCCTGAAAGGGCAAAAGCCCAAACTAATAATTTAAAGGACAAAAAAGGACAAACATTTATTTGGATATTATTCAAATATTTATTAAATTTGCAACCGAGCGTGTTATGACTTGTGGGGAATGTGTCCCTATGCTGGTCGTCACCTTTGGCTGAAAATGGTGTAAACCGCTGACAGCCATCAATTTATCGGAAAAGGAGCGTTATGCTTTTCTTGCCTGTCTGAAACCTGAGAAATTTCAAAGAAAAACAAGAGATTGCATGATGGCTCTCACGCGTATGCGTGGGGCTGTTGTTATTGTATCTAGTTTTTCGTGTTTTCTTAGGACCTCAGACCGAAGATGCAGGCATACAGTGCCACGCTTCTTACGTGTGTGTAATATCAAGAATTCTTTAACATATAATATACAACCAATATGAAAAAACTATTACTATTAGCCCTTTTGATTTGTGGTATTTCCCAGGCATGGGCAGCCGAATGGACCGACAGCAATGGTATAAATTGGACCTTCACTGTCAGTGGTACTAATGCGACGGATATCAAACCATCAGATAGAAGTACGATTTCCAGTGCCGTGACCATTCCTTCAGAGGTAAATGGATATACAGTGACAAGCATCGGTGATGACGCGTTCAGAGGTTGTTCTGGCTTAACGAGTGTATACATCCAGGAAGGCATAACTGTCATCGGTGATTGTTCGTTTAAGGATTGCACAAAACTTGAAAGAATCACCATTCCATCTACTGTTTCGACTGTGGAATATGGTGCTTTCGCTGGATGTACAAAACTTAATCACATTGAATGCAGAGCGGCTACCCCACCTAATGCGATATTCTATACTGATGTGGACGACGAACCGATTTTCTCCACCTATAACACAGCGGAACTTTTAGTACCACCAGCAAGTGTTACGGCATACAGAAATGCAGAAGTGTGGAGTATGTTTCAAAATATTGAATCAATACCATTTTGGCGTGGTTATTGGACTGACGAAAATGGCGTAACATGGGGTTATTACACAAGGGATGTTTACAACAACAAAAGCTCAATTTTTTCGTGTTCCAATGCAACGGGTGAGATTGTTATACCGACTAAACTATATGAAGGAGATTTTAGTGTAGAGATTTCTGGAATAGGAGGGGACGGATTTGATGAATGTAATCCGGAGAACATGGAATGGAACAATTGTTCCGGGGTGACTAGTATAGTAGTGCCGGAAGGAATAGGTGTAATAGGTAGCTCTTTTTATCATCGTAGGATGACAGAAGACGGGGAGTATATTGACGGATTGCCAAATTTAAAAAGACTCACTTTGCCTTCTACATTTCATTTTGATGAAGCTACATATCCATGGACTATTTTTAGTGTTCCAGAATTACAAGAAATTATTATTTCACCAAATCACCCTCATTACAGTTCTGGTACCAATAATGACGCTATTTATTTTATTAAAGATAATGGTTCCATATCCTTAGAAATTGGGTTTAATAATACAGTCATTCAAGAAGGCACCTGCTCGTTGGATGATGATGCTTTCAGTGGATGTACAGGTTTAACCAGCATTGTAATTCCTGCGAGTGTAACGTATATAGGAGATTGTGTGTTTGAGGGATGTTCGAGTTTATCAAAAATTTATTGCAAATCTCCAACGCCTCCAGATGCTCCACAAGAGGCACCTTTTTCTGCTTCGACATATACCAGTGCGACTTTGTATGTGCCAACAGGATGTAAGGCGGCGTACAGGTCTGCAGAAACATGGAGTAAATTTACTCATGTCTTAGAGTTTGATCCTGATGCCATTTGGACATTCACTGTGAGCGGAACAAATGCGACTATCACTGGCTGTACTGAGCCAACAGGCACATTAACGATACCCTCACAAGTGGTGAAGAACGGTACCGTCTACAATGTGACCGCCATAGGTTCAAAGGCCTTCCAAGATTGCACCGGAATTGAAAGCGTCGTGATGTCTGATGGTTTGAAAACCATCGGCACGTTAGCGTTCTCTAACTGCTCTGGTCTTACAGACATAGTCATACCTTCAAGCGTGACCACGATTGGTAAGCAGGCATTCCTGGGCTGCAGCAGTCTGAAAAGTGTTACCTTGCCTGAAAGTTTGAATACCATCGGAGGGCATGCGTTCCGCGATTGTTCTTCTCTGACATCTCTCACATTGCCTGAAAGCTTGACAAGTATCGGCGAGCGAGGTTTTTACGGATGCTCCAAACTGAGCAGTCTTACAATCGGTCAGAATGTAACTTCTATCGGCGAAGGAGCTTTCTGGGGTTGTTCAAAATTAAACAGCGTTCAAGTAGTCATCAGCGACGCTGCCGCTTTTTGCAGCAACCAAGTCATGGGTCTGATTAACACCCGTTCAAGCAGGCCCGTCAAGTTGGTTAACACAGAGGGTCAGGCCATCACGAGTTTCACTGTGCCCGATGCGGTTGATGCGATAGGTGAAAATGCCTTTATCAACGCGACAGGCCTGACAAGTGTGACGATACCCTCCGGTGTGACAGCGATTGGTGATAATGCTTTTTCAGGGTGCTCATCACTCACAACCGTCAATTGTGACATTACGACACCCCTTGTCATCACGGAGAACACCTTTACCAACCGTTCCAATGCAGTCCTTTATGTACCGGCTGGTTGCAGAGCCGCTTATCTTAATGCAGATTACTGGTCAGACTTTAAGAATATTTTAGTTGTTGGTGCCGAAGCTCTGGTAGAAGAGATTATCTTGGACAATAACAGCCTTTCTCTGCTGTTAGGCGAGGAGGCAACTCTGTCAGCATCCGTTTTGCCTGACGATGCCTTGAATCCAGAAGTCGAGTGGTCAACGTCTGACCCTGCTGTAGCCACCGTGGAGAACGGAGAGGTAACGGCAGTAGGCATCGGTATGGCAACCATCACCGTTACTGCTGTTGATGGTTCGGGCGTGAGCGCGTCTTGTGAGGTGACCGTTACCGCTCCTTCAGAAGCAGATACCGACTACAGCACCATCGACAACACCATTTATCTCGAGCGGACAGAAGGAAAGACCGGCGGTCAGGTGACTCTCTCCGTGAAGATGAAGAACACCGTCGAGGTGCAGGGCTTCCAGTTTGATTTATATTTACCCGAAGGCGTGACAGTGGCCACCGATGAAGAGGGCTTCCCTATGGCGCAGCTGAGCACAGAGCGCACCACGAAACAGAAGACCGACTACTTCGACAGCTCTTTCCGTCCCGACGGCAGTCTGCGCGTACTCTGCGGTTCGACCAAGGGCTATGTGTTCGATGGCGAGGACGGCGAGGTGGCCCTCATCACACTTAATATCTCATCGGACATGGAGGAGGGCGACTATCCTCTCATACTGAAAGAAGTGTCAGTCTCCGACCTAAACTCCGTGTCGTACAATACGGATTACTTGAAGTCAACGTTGAACCTTTCGTCCTATACCCTTGGTGATGTGAATGGGGACGGCAAAATTAACGTGTCCGACTTCATCGCTGTGGCCAACCACATTCTGGGCCGCACTACCACCACCACGTTCATCGTCAAGGCAGCTGACGTGAATTTCGACAATAACATCAATGTCTCCGACTTCATCGGCATCGCCAACATGATTCTCCGTGGCACAACAACCTCTGGTGCTAATAGCGCGGTGATGTCCGCCCCGCGCCGTGCGGATGGTGTCTCGCCGACCAACATTGATGCTTTGGATAACGCGCTCTATATTGCGCCCGTGACTGTTGCTCCCGGCAAACAAGCGGTGCTCTCGTTGCGTATGAAGAACAAGGTGCCCGTTGCGGGATTCGAGTTCAACCTGCGTCTGCCTGAGGGTGTCACCGTGGCTGTTGACGGCGACGGCAAGCCCATGGCAGAGTTGAGCTCCGAGCGCACCACTGAGCGTAATACCAATTTCTTCGGTTCGGCGTTGCAGGCTGACGGCACGCTGAAGGTGCTCTGCGGGACGAGCGCCGGCGACCAGAGCGGTCTCTGCTCCTTCAACGGCAACGAGGGCGAGGTGGCCCGAATCACGGTGAACATCCCTGCAGACTATGCCGAGGGTGATTATGCGGTGACCGTTGCCAACGGTGTGCTGTCGGACGTCAACGCGGCAACGATATTCCTGAAGCCCGAGTTGGCCATTAGCAATGCTTATTTGTCGGTTCACAACTCGGCATCAGCCATTGACAACGCGCCAATCACCCTTGACAATGCCCCATCAGGAGTTTACTTTACCCTCGACGGCATGAAACTCAACGGCAAACCCTCGAAGAGGGGTGTGTATGTCGTCAATGGCAAAAAGGTGGTGGTGAAATAATGTTGAATTTTGAATTTTGAATGTTGAGTTGTCGCTTGCGCGATGATGAATGACTCAATGAAGAATTGCGTGCCGGCCCTCCCTCAATCCACTCATAAAACAATTTAGGCGGTCCAACAGACCGCCTAAATATTCGTGTTGATTAGGTTGATTCGTGTTTGCTATACTAACCCGGCACACCGGCTTAGAGGGCTCCTTTTGTTGAGGGCAATTCGAAATGTTCGATGTCGCGTCGCACGGCCATCTTTAAAGCACGGGCTAATGCTTTGAAGATACCTTCTATCTTATGATGCTCATTCTCGCCTTCTGCTTTGATGTTCAGATTCATGCGGGCAGCATCGCTCAGACTCTTGAAGAAATGTAAGAACATCTCGGTCGGCATCTCACCAATCTTCTCACGGTGGAACGACGCATCCCACACCAACCACGGGCGTCCGCCAAAGTCTAATGCCACCTGACAGAGACAATCGTCCATCGGGAGGGTATAGCCGTAACGCTCAATACCACGCTTGTCGCCTAACGCCTGCAACAGACATTCACCCAACACAATGGCGGTGTCTTCGATGGTATGGTGCTCATCCACCTCTAAATCGCCGTGCGTTTCAACGTCCAAGTCCATACCGCCATGTTTGCCTATCTGTTCCAACATGTGGTCGAAGAAACCCAAACCGGTGTGGATGTTACAGCGGCCACTGCCATCAAGGTTCACACGCACGCGGATGTCCGTCTCTTTCGTGGCGCGGTGAATCTCAGCGATGCGCTCACCGGCAAACAGCAGTTCGGCAATCTTTTCCCACGTCATGCCATCACGGCCTAAGATGAGCGCCCGACAACCCAAATTGTCCGCTAACTGCTGGTCCGTCTCACGGTCGCCGATGACATAACTGTGTGCCAAGTCGTAGCGGTCATTGTTGATGTATTCATTCAGCATCTCGATACCCGGTTTGCGGGCGGGATGGTGGTCTTCTGGGAAATGATTGTCGATGTGGACGGCATCGAAAGTGATGCCCTCACCCTCAAGCGTCTGGAGGATGAAGTTGTGGACAGGCCAGAATGTGTCCTCGGGGAAACTGTCTGTACCCAAACCGTCTTGGTTGGTCACCATGACGAATTTAAAATCTAAATGCTGGCGGATAAAACCAAGGTTCTTAAATACACCTTTCGTAAAACGGAGTTTCTCGAAAGCATCTACTTGTTCGTCGGCAGGCTCTTCTACCAGCGTGCCGTCTCTGTCTATAAAAAGAATTCGTTCAGCCATTTTGTTCTTGATTTCCGAGTGTTGATAATCGCTCTTGGTGCAGTTCCTCGATGGAACCGTATAAATACATATTTACGACCGACAGGTATTGCCATGCGTAAAAGATGACCCATACCGACAGGAAGGTGACGGCTCCCAATAACCAAATGAAGGTGTCGGGCATGCCTGAGGGGTCGCCAGCGGTCGTCCCTGTGCTTGAGGCTGCGGAGGCCAGACCGGTCAATATCTGAGGTGTTGCCAATAAGATCGTGATGAGGAGCAAGATAAAAACCGATAGCAGGGCAGTGGAGATGATTCTTCCGTAATTCTGGAAAGCTCGCTTGATACTTGTTGCGGCACTTGAGAAATAGTCCAAGGACACGTCTTCCACATATCGGATATGGTGATAATGCACAGGCAGGGTGAGCACAACAAGGATGAAAACGGACAACAGAATCACCCACCATTGACAGCCTGCCAACAGGGTGATGCCATAGACGGCGAATGCGATGAGGGCAAACAACAGACAGGTGAACAACAAAGCCAATGCGCATCGCTTGAAATTGGTCTTCAGGGAATGACCGTTCATCGCTTGAAACAGACGCGACAGGGCCCAGGCACAACTGACAAATAAAGCCAATGCACAGAGAATCATGCCCACCGACAACAGGGTTAAACAAGAATATGTCTGTGACTGTTCATAACACAATACTCTACCGATTGCTGCGAACAAGGCAAAGAGGGTCACGGGCAACCAAGTCCGGCGAAAGATGAGACCGAGTTGGGCACAACTCCAATTCCATGCGGCGGAGATACAGCCCGATGCACTCCGTATCTTGTAAAGTTCTTCTTTTTCCATTTTTTATAATGATATTCTTCGCATTTCACTGCATACGATGGCAGTAGCTATCGCTACATTCAGACTCTCTGCATGATGTGACTCGTCTGAAAAGCAAGGGATGAGCAGACGGCTGCTCACCAAACTGCGGACGGACGCACTGATGCCGTTGCCCTCATTGCCCATCACGATGACGCCATGGTCGCTCAATGGCGTGGTATAGATGTTGTCTCCATCCAAAAGGGTGCCATAGATGGGCGTGTCGTCTCGGAGGGTGGCCAACCAAGAGGGTAGGGACTCATAGAGCACTTGCACATGGGCGATGCTGCCCATCGTGGCTTGCACAACCTTTGGATTCCATACGTCGGTGGTGTCGGGACTGCACACGATGGTGCGGATGCCAAACCAGTCGGCGATGCGGATGATGGTGCCTAAATTGCCTGGGTCTTGTATCCCGTCTAACGCTAACACATGACGCGTGCGTGGCGATGATAAGGCGGCTGCCCGTTCTTCGTCGGTCAACATGGGCTGTCGGAAAATGCCCATCACTTGTTGGGGATGCTGTAAAAAACTAACCTGCCGCAATTCTTCTTCACTCACAAGGATATGCTCATAGCCGGTTGCCAACCGCAAACGACTAAGGGGAAAATCGGGCGTGGCTATAATGGTCTGGGGTGACATGACCTCACACAGGTCGCCGACCACCTTGGGACCTTCCGCGACAAACAGACCTGCCTCCGAACGGTATTTCTTGTTGTCCAAGCGTTTCACACGCTTCAATTGGTTCTTGCTAATCATCGGCGAGGGCGGCTTGGTAAAGGTCGTAAAAATTCAAACTCAAATGCTCAATCATGCTTGGAAAAGCACGCATAAAACTGGCATAGCACAACGTGGCAACCTTCTGACCGTTCATCCGCTCACCATGCAGGGTGTTGATGATGTACAGATGGTCGGGATGATACTCCGACTGTACAATCATAGAGGTTTCCATCGCAATCATGCGGGTACTGTCAATATCTAACATACGCACATATCGGATAGCCCATTTCATGTCTTCCAACAAGGGGTTGATGCCCACCTCTTCGACCGATGTGGCAGAAATTGACCCTGCAGCATCAGTTTGCTCTATAGATGCTATCGTTTCTATAGGTTCTATCGTTTGGTCCGCATGGTGTGGGGTGGCCGTTGCCAAACCACCCTCTTCCGAGTTGTCCAACGACTCCCAGTGCTCTTGACTGAAAAGCGACAACTCTCCTTCTACCGTCTTGTTCTTTTTCCTTCTCCGAATCATACGCGCTAAATACCCTCCACCTTATTACCCCTTACCTCTTACCTCTTTAGAATTTATTGTGCTTCAGAAAATATTGCGCGTTGTCCAACCCCATATCGGCGGCCTGTTTCATCAGTTTTTTGGCTTTCTTGCGGTCTTTGGCCACCCCTTGACCTTGGTAATACAAAATGGCAAGGTTATAAAGTGCCTCCAAATTTCCTCCCTCAATGGCTATGTCGTAATAGCGGAGACCCGCTTCGATATCCTGCTCCACACCTTTGCCCTCAATCAACATCCTTCCCATGTTGTTATAAGCTGATTTCTGTCCGTTCTCTGCTGCTTTCTGATACCATTCGAAGGCTTTTGAGAAGTCCTGGCCTACGCCGTGACCTTCTTCATAACAGCTGGCAAGCATCAGTTGAGCTGTCGGGTGGTTCTTCTCTGCACAGACCTGATACAGACGGAAGGCATGTTTGTAGTTCTGAACCACACCGTTGCCGAAATAATAGGCGTTGGCAAGGTTCAGCGAACCACTTGTCACTCCGTTTTCTGAGGCTTTCGTGTACCAATAGGCGGCTTTCTCTAAGTCTTTCTCTACACCATTGCCATTGAAATAGGCGTTGCCTAAGTTCAACTGGGCGTTAGGATAGTCTTGCTCGGCGGCCTTCTCAAACCACTCGGCGGCCTTCTTGGGGTCTTTCTTCATGCCCTCACCCTTCTGGTAGGCGATGCCAAGGTTGTATTGGGCATAAACAAAGCCTTGTTCAGCCGATTTCTCATACCATTTCACGGCTTTCTTGTAATTCTGACTCACACCCTGACCATCGTGGTAACGGTTGGCCAAGTTGAACTGAGCCGTACGGTCGCCGTTCTCGGCATCTTTTATCAACTGTTTGATGGCTTCGTCTTCAGGGTTGATGCCCTCTATTTGTGCATTGACATAATTGGATGTCAACAGTAAAAATGCTGTCAAAAGACTGAAAAAATACTTCGTTTTCATCGTTTATCGTGTTTTTTGGGTGAATGGATGATGCATGTCGTATAGAAATGCATTTCTTTATCTCTGCAAAAATACGGCAAAAAAAACAAATAACCAAATATTCACGTGATTTTTCATTCTACGCTATGGCGCGGACACTTGTTGATAGCCGACGAGCAAATCAGTCCTCCCGCCATTTTCACGGTAATACACCAGTGCCTGATATTGGTTTTCGGTCTGGTAAAATATGCCTTCATTCTCTACATGGTGGGAATAACCGTCTTGGTCCAACAGCAGATATTGATAGGAGTAATAGCCCTGCTTGAGAAGAACCATCGCATGATAGCTCTTGGTCGTCTCGTCGTACTCCATGAGGTATTGATCAGGAAACTGGTCGTTGGTCCAGACGCCATTCAGATACAAGTCGCCATCCAGACGCTCTGATGGCTTGTCAAAATGCACGTAGAGGTAGTCGGAATAAGTGTCGTTGTCGATATTGTCGCTGTTGCGGATATAAAACGCACCATTGGCGTCTTCGTCGTAGAGATAATTGGGTCGGGGGGTGTCCTGGAAAAGGAAAGCATGATACATCTCTCCGTCCCATCGCATCAGGTCCACGCCAAGGGTAGGGTGGTCGTTGTCCAAGACTTCAAATTTATGATACTCATTTCCGGCGGTGAAAATCAGATTCTTATTATGTTCCCAACGGACACCGTATGGCAGGGTCGTCTGATAATCAACATTGATCCGGGCATTGTCGCGACGCCCGTTTTGCATGACGACGGTCTTGATCTGCTGGCGGGGATTGGTCACATTGATGGCACCGAACGACACCTGCATGTCAACCTGCTGGTGGCGGTTTTGAAAATCAATGTCGGTGTTCGTGCTGACGGACAACGACACGTCCATCTTGGGGTCAACGACCATGAAACAAGCGGTAAGCACGGGCTCATTGTCGTTATTGTCATCATAGACGGTCACCTGGTAGTTGCCGCTCATCTTCAACTGGCAGAGCCGGTTCGGGATGGTCAGCCGATAGTGGGTATAGAGCACGTTGGTGTTATACGACTCTTCTACGTCTTCGATGACATTGCCTGACGCGAAACCGTTGACATAGTCGCTCTCGAACAATTCTGTCGATTCGCTCCAATCTGACTCACAGTGACGGATGGAATAGGTGTAGCGGTGATATTCATGGGTCAGGTCGTCAAAACTGATGTGGATGGGGTGGCTGTTGAGCATGATGACGGGGGGCGACAACCAGTCGGTGCCCGCCACGACTTGTAGCGAAGCAATCTGGTCGTTATAGATCTCGTTGCGCTGGGCCGGGACAGGGAGAAAGGCCAATAGCAATAAACAAAAGGAGAGTAGTCGTCTTTTCATCCGCAGAGTTGTTGTTACACCTTCTTGATAACGCTGATTTCAACCGTTTATTGCTATCTATCTACCTTATAAAGTGAAAATATCTATGGAATTGGTATAAAATTCAAAAAAAAACATTACTTTTGCACGCGATTATGACAAAGGTTACGGTAAGAGATGATGTGCTCAGGCAAAAAGCGGAGGAAGGCATGGATGCTTTCGTCGGCACTTTTGTCGATGCCATCAATGAAGCTATAGGCGGGACGCTGACGGCGGAGAACATGGCACAGTTGAATGCCGATCAAATCACGCTCCTCGCATGGGACACCCTCCACTCCGAGGTGATGGACGGCGGATTCGTACAGTTGATACACAACGGATACGGCGGATTCATCTTCCGAAACCCTGTGGCTAAGATGATGAGAATATGGGGAATTGACACTCTCGCTTCTCTGCTCAATAAAGCCCGTAAACTCTATGACAAATACCACCAAGAGATAGAGCGTGACTGCACCGACGAGGAGTTCATGGCGCTTTTCGAACAGATGCCGGCGTTTGATGACTTGGATGACGCTTTTGTCGAAAATGAGGAGCAATGGACGGAAATGGTGGCTTGTTATATCGACGAACGCCTCGACCGGTTCGCAACAATCATTGAATAGTACATGAACAAAGAACAGCAAGAACTCAGGAAGAAAAGTCCTGTTCAAATAAAAAACAAAAAAGCCTCTTTTGAATATTTCTTCATAGAGACATATACCGCGGGGATTGTGCTCACCGGGACTGAAATCAAGTCCATCAGATTGGGTAAGGCTTCGCTGGTAGATACCTATTGTGTCTTCATCAATGGGGAAATGTGGGTCAAGGGGATGAACGTGACACCATATTTTTACGGCTCGTATAGCAACCATGAGGCGAAACGCGATAGAAAACTGCTCTTGAACAAACGTGAAATCCGTCACTTGCAGGAAATGACCAAGCAGGTGGGTTTCACGATTGTCCCCACATTGGTGTTTATCGACGACAAGGGACGTGCCAAAGTGGATATCGCTCTGGCAAAAGGTAAAAAACAATTTGATAAACGCCAGACGATGAAGGAGAAGGAGGACCGTCGTGAGATGGACAGGGCTATGAAAAAGTATAAGTGACCGGAAGGATGACGATTGAAGAGATAATCAAACAGCGCATCATGCTGCTCGACGGTGCCATGGGCACCATGATACAACGCTACGGACTGTCAGAGGATGATTTCCGTGGCGATGTTTTCATGTCGGTGGAAGGGCAACTGATGGGCAACAATGATGTATTGAACATCACACGGCCTGATGTCATCGAAGACATTCACCGCAAATACCTTGTGGCCGGGGCCGACCTCATCACGACCAATACATTCTCTTCACAGGCAGTCTCCCAGGCTGATTATCATCTGGAGCATGCTGCTGCAGAGATGGCATACGCTGGGGCACGCATCGCAAGGAAAATGGCGGATGCCTTTTCTACGCCCGAACACCAGCGGTTTGTGTGCGGGTCGGTTGGACCCACGAACAAGACGTGCTCGATGAGTCCCGAGGTGTCGGACCCTGCCGCACGCGACATCGATTTCGATACGCTCTGCATGGCCTACCAGCAACAAATGGAGGCGCTGATCAGAGGAGGTGTCGATGCTCTGCTCATTGAGACCATCTTTGATACGCTCAACGCCAAGGCGGCTATCGATGCGGCGTTGACGGTCATGCGACAGGAACAGGTGCAACTGCCTATTATGATTTCCGTGACCATCAGCGACCTTGCCGGACGGACGCTCAGCGGACAGACGCTCGACGCTTTCCTCGCTTCCATCAGCACATACCCCATTTTTTCTGTCGGATTGAATTGCTCTTTCGGTGCCAGACAGATGAAACCCTATTTGGAGGAACTGGCGGCGAAAGCACCTTATTATATCTCTGCTTACCCGAATGCCGGACTGCCTAATTCACTCGGATTGTATGATGAGACGGCTGAGTCGATGACACCGCAGATGGCGGAATTTGTCAACGAACGGTTGGTCAACATCATTGGCGGATGTTGTGGCACTGACGAGGAGTTTATCGCCGAATTCGCTGAGGTCATTAAAGATGGTATGCCGCATGAGGTGGTTTCTCAACCGGTGACCATGCGGCTGAGCGGACTCGATGTGCTCGATGTGACTCCTGAAGTGCATTTTGTCAATGTCGGAGAACGGTGCAATGTGGCGGGGTCACGGAAATTCCTGCGACTCATACAAGAGAAAAAATACGATGAGGCGGTGTCGGTGGCTCGACAACAAGTGGCCGACGGGGCGCTTGTCATCGACGTGAATATGGATGATGCGCTGCTAGATGCCAAAGAAGCGATGGTCACTTTCCTGCGTATCATCGCATCGGAACCGGATATCGCATCCGTGCCCGTGATGATTGACTCTTCCGATTGGGAGGTGATTGTGGCGGGACTCAAATGCCTGCAAGGAAAAGGCATCGTTAATTCTATCTCACTGAAAGAAGGGGAAGAGGTGTTCCTCAGCCATGCGCGCGATGTGATGAGATATGGGGCTGCGGTGGTTGTGATGTGTTTCGATGAACAAGGACAGGCTACCTCTTACCAACGACGGATTGAGATTGCGCAACGAGCCTATGCTCTGCTCACCGAAAAAGTGGGCATGAATCCGCTCGATATCATTTTCGACCCTAATATCTTAGCGGTCGCAACAGGCATGGAGGAGCATAATGCTTACGCGAATGATTTCATCCGGGCGACACAGTGGATACGGCAGCATCTACCAGGCGCTCATGTGAGCGGGGGCGTCAGTAATCTGTCCTTCTCCTTCCGTGGCAATAACTATATCCGAGAGGCGATGCATGCGGTGTTCTTATACCATGCTATCCAAGCGGGGATGGATTTCGCCATCGTCAATCCTGCTACGAAGGTCACCTACGATGATATCCCACAAGACCAACTCAAGGTGATTGAAGATGTGATTCTCAATCGTCACGAACAAGCTGCTGAACGGCTGATTGAGTTGGCTGAAAAAATCAAGGCTGAAAAAGAAGAACTCAAATCACGCGCCGCTGGTGCTGTCAGTGAAAGACAGAATGACAAGACGGAGACGTGGAGGAACGCTCCCCTTGAGGAACGTTTGAAATACGCACTGCGAAAAGGGGTCGGCGACTTCCTGTCGGACGATTTGGCGGAGGCGCAGCAGCTTTACCCGATGGCGGTGGACATCATCGAAGGTCCGCTGATGAGTGCTATGAACGAGGTGGGCGAACTGTTCGGTGCAGGGAAGATGTTCCTGCCGCAAGTGGTCAAGTCGGCAAGGACGATGAAACAAGCGGTCGCTATCTTGCAACCGGCCATCGAAGCACAAAAAACAGAGAACGCTAAAAAGGCGGGGAAGATAGTGCTGGCCACGGTCAAAGGCGATGTGCATGACATCGGAAAAAACATCGTGGCGGTGGTGATGGCGTGCAATAACTTTGAGGTGATTGACATGGGGGTGATGGTGCCGGCACAGCAAATCGTCAAAAAAGCCATCGAAGTGAAGGCTGACATGATTGGACTGAGCGGATTGATTACTCCCAGCTTGGAGGAAATGGTGGGAGTGGCGGCTGAGATGGCCAAAGCAGGTCTCGACATTCCCATCATGATTGGGGGCGCTACCACCAGCCAGTTGCACGTGGCATTAAAAATCGCACCTGTCTATAAAGGACCGGTCGTGTGGATGAAAGATGCATCGCAGAATGCGCTGGTTGCCTCACGCTTGATGGATAAGGAGGAGGAACGGAAGGTCCAGGACGAGTTGGATAGGAAGTATGAAAAGATGCGGCAGGATTATCAACAACGCCAGCAGACGATTCTTTCTATCGAAGAGGCCCGGAAAAAAAGTCTAAACCTATTTGATAAAGAATGAAGATCAAGACCATCATTTTTGACTTCGGAGGCGTCATCGTCAGACTGTCGCCTGATGAGGCGGTACGACGGTTCCAACAATTAGGACTGGCCGATGCCGGACAACGGTTGGACAAATATCACCAGACGGGTATTTTCGGTGATCTGGAGGAAGGCAAAATCACGGCTGATGAATTCCAACATGCGCTTAGTCAACTGGTCGGCAGACAACTGACTCATGAGGAGTGCGCCTATGCGTGGCAGGGGTATGCCGCAGAAGTGCCCGCCAAACATCTGAGCACGCTCAAGGAACTTCGCCGACAAGGGTATCGGGTGCTGTTATTGTCTAATACCAATCCTTTTATGATGGAGTGGGCGATGAGTGGTCGGTTCGATGGCAAGGGGAATCCTATTGGTGATTATTTTGACAAGTTGTACTTGAGCTATCAACTCAAGATGATGAAGCCCGACGAACGGGTGTTCAAACAAGTGCTTATCGATGAGGGATTGAAAGCCGGGGAGGCGGTGTTTATCGATGATGGCCCAGGTAATGTGGCGGTTGCAAGCCAACTGGGCATGCTGACGATTTGTCCGGGTGAGGGTGATGATTGGACGGAAGAATTAAAACAAATACTAAACAAGAAATGAACATGATGAGATACGTGATTCTGATGGCGTTGATGGCGTTGATGTCCATGACTGCCGATGCGCAACAAGTGACTTACCAAATCAAGTATTCCTACGAATACGACATGCAAAAGTACGACTACATCAAAAAGTTGGACTACGACGAAGGCACCATCGTAAAAGATGGCGACAAACAGGTGACACTAAAAGGTGTGACTTATCAAGTGCTGAGCAAAGACCGTGAAGTGAACGAAGAGAAACGATACTCATTGCAATATACCGTTAAAGACAATAAAGGGGCAGAATACATCATTTGCTTCAACAAAGAGTATTCTTATACGGAAGAACTGAAATACCAGGTGGTGTTCTTCAGTGCCACCAACCCCTACGATTGGATGTATTACATTACCGATAGCGGACAATAATCATTTATCATTGAACATTTAGCGTAGCGCAACATGAGCGTATCGCATATAACATAGCAATATGGCATTAAGAAAAAAGAATAGATGGCACGCCTTGCCCGGACAGCCGCTCACTGAGATGGACAAAAAGATTCTGGCTTGGCAGAATAAAGGAAAAGAAGTGCCTACCAGAGAACTCATCAGGACGCCCGAAGAGATTGAGGGCATCCGACGTGCCGGTGTGGTCAATACAGGCGTTCTCGACGAGGTGGCTAAACAAATTCATGCGGGCATGACAACCCTCGAGATTGATGATATTTGCATGGACTATTGCCAACGGCATGGGGCTATACCTGCATGCCTCAATTATGAGGGCTTCCCCAAAAGTGTATGCACGAGCATCAACGAAGTGGTGTGTCATGGTATCCCGAAGGCTGAGGATGTGCTCGAAGAGGGCGATATCATCAATGTCGATTTCACTACCATCTTAGACGGTTTTTATGCCGATGCTTCGAGGATGTATATCATCGGGAAAACTACACCCGAGAAAGAACAACTTGTCAGGGTGGCTAAAGAGTGCCTGGAGATTGGTGCTGAAGCTGCTAAACCTTACGGCTTCGTGGGCGATATCGGTTATGCCATCGAAAAACACGCCAAGAAATATCACTACGGTGTGGTGCGCGATTTGTGTGGCCATGGCGTGGGAATGAAATTCCATGAAGAGCCCGATGTGCCTCACTATGGCCGGCGCGGACATGGAATGCTGCTCGTGCCGGGCATGGTCTTTACCATCGAACCGATGATTAACATGGGTTCATGGCGCGTATTTATCGATGCGGAAGACCCCTATGGATGGGAGGTCATCTCTGAAGATGAATTGCCCAGCGCCCAATGGGAACATACTTTCCTCATGACCGAACATGGCGTGGAAATACTGACGTATTAAATCAAATAATAATGGCGTATATATTAGGCATTGAAAGCAGTTGCGACGACACCTCGGCAGCCGTGCTGCGCGATGGGGTGCTGCTCAGCAATGTCACAGCGTCGCAAGATGTTCATAAGGCTTATGGTGGCGTGGTGCCGGAATTGGCGTCAAGGGCACACCAACAGAATGTGGTTCCCGTGGTGGACCAAGCCATCAAAAGGGCGGGCATCACCAAGGATATGTTGTCGGCGGTTGCCTTCACACGCGGACCGGGATTGATGGGCTCGCTCTTGGTGGGCATCAGCTTTGCCAAAGGGTTCGCCAGAGCCTTGGGCATTCCCCTGATTGATGTCAATCACTTGCAAGGGCATGTCATGGCGCATTTTATCAAAGAGTCGGACGATGACAAATCGGCACCGCCTTTCCCCTTCTTATGTCTGTTGGTCAGTGGCGGCAACTCGCAAATCGTCAAGGTGAATGCGTACAATGACATGGAGGTGCTCGGACAGACCATCGACGATGCGGCGGGTGAGGCTATCGACAAGTGCTCGAAAGTCATGGGACTCGGTTATCCCGGCGGACCCATCATTGACCGACTGGCGCGTCAAGGGAATCCTCATGCTTATCACTTTGCTGAACCCAATATCCCTGGATTGGATTATAGTTTCAGCGGACTGAAAACATCGTTTCTTTATAACCTGAGAGACTGGCAGAAAGAAGACCCTGACTTCGTGGAACATCACAAGGAGGACTTGGCTGCAAGCCTGGAGTTTACCATTGTCGATATCCTGATGAAAAAACTGAAAAAAGCAGTCAAGCAGACGGGTATCAAACATGTGGCTGTAGCTGGCGGGGTGTCGGCGAACAATGGCTTGCGTAATGCTTTTTATGACCATGCGAAACGATTCGGATGGACCATTTATATCCCCAAGTTCAGCTATACCACCGACAATGCGGCGATGATTGCCATCACGGGCTATTATAAATACTTGGACAAAGACTTTTGCAGCATTGATGCTCCCGCTTTTTCCAAAGTGACGTTCGAATGAGTAGTACGGCATGTGGCATATTTGATTATAATAACAACATCATATTTCTATGGAATTTGAAAACAAAGTATTGAGCCGTGAGATTCAGGCGAATCTCTATGCTACGGGAAAGACATTATCTACGGCTGAGAGTTGTACGGGCGGACATGTCGCTCAGTCTATCATTGCCATACCTGGCGCTTCCGACTATTTCAAGGGGGGCATCGTCTGCTATACCAATGAAATCAAAGAAAGATTACTCGGCGTGCCGGCTGAATTGATAGCGGAGAAGACTGCCGTGTGTGAAGAGGTGGCTGTGGCCATGGTGAAGGGTGCCGTGAAAACCATGGCTACGGATTATGCCGTGGCTGTTACTGGTGTGGCTGGCCCTGGAGGAGGCACCAAAGAGATACCTGTCGGTACGATTTGGATTGCCTGTGGCTCATCGGATCATGTCATCACTTGTCAACTGACCGAAGACCAGGGACGCGACCTCAATCTCTCTGTTGCCACGTCGAAAGCCTTGCAGCTTTTATTGGACTTCCTCAATCAGTTCAACCCCAAACCTGAGGAGACGGATGAGGAAATAATATAAAAAATCATCAACAATCACGGTTTTTCTATAAAAGATTCTTAAAACTTATATTTTAGGAATCTTTTTTAATATTATTTAGTCACATTTTTTCGCTGAGGTCTTGCGAAAATTGTAATTTTGCGTTCAAATTTACAGAAAAGGACATAAAAATCATTTTATAAACAATTATCAACATGGCAGAAGCTATTGATATCCGCGAACTCAACCTCAAAATCGAGGAACAGAGTGCATTTCTAACCAATCTGACGATGGGCATGGACCGTGTCATCGTCGGTCAAAAACATCTGATTGATTCCTTGCTGATAGGATTGCTCAGCGACGGGCATATCCTGCTCGAGGGTGTGCCGGGATTGGCAAAGACATTAGCCATCAAAACGCTGGCCCAGCTCATCGACTCCAAATATAGCAGAATACAGTTTACACCCGACCTTCTCCCTGCCGATGTCATCGGTACGATGATTTATTCGCAAAAGGATGAGAAATTCCAAGTCAAGAAAGGTCCTGTGTTTGCCAACTTCGTCCTGGCTGATGAAATCAACCGCGCACCGGCTAAGGTGCAGAGCGCATTGCTCGAAGCGATGCAAGAGCATCAGGTGACCATCGGCGATACAACCTTCGATTTGCCTGAGCCGTTCCTGGTGATGGCCACACAGAACCCCGTAGAACAGGAGGGCACCTACCCGCTGCCGGAAGCACAGGTGGACCGTTTCATGCTCAAGGTGCTCATCGATTATCCTACGCTGCAAGAGGAGAAACTCATCATCCGTGAAAACCTGCAGGGCAGTCTGCCTACGGTCAGACCTGTGACGACCGCACAGGAGATTATGAATGCACGAGTCGTGGTGCGTCAGGTCTATATTGACGAAAAAATCGAACAATACATCGCCGACCTCGTCTTTGCAACCCGCTACCCCGAGCGCTACGGGTTGAACGAGCTCAAAGATATGATTACCTTCGGTGGCTCACCCCGTGCCAGTATCAACCTCGCTAAGGCTGCGCGTGCATACGCGTTTATCAAACGCCGCGGATACGTTGTGCCCGAGGATGTCCGCGCGGTGGCACACGATGTGCTCCGTCACCGCATCGGCTTGTCGTACGAGGCCGAGGCGGGTAATGTGACCAGCGAGCAAATCGTCAGTCAGATCATCAACAAGGTGGAGGTGCCTTAAGGTGCCCTCGTGATATACGTCATATACACTAAATACGAAAAAACGCTATGGAGACTTCAGAAATATTGAAAAAAGTAAGGAAGATTGAGATTAAGACCCGGGGTCTGAGTCGAAATATCTTTGCTGGACAGTATCATTCGGCTTTCAAAGGGCGGGGTATGGCGTTTTCTGAAGTGAGGGAATATCAGTTCGGTGACGATGTGCGCGACATCGACTGGAATGTGACGGCGCGTTTTCACCGGCCATACGTCAAGGTGTTTGAAGAAGAGCGTGAACTGACGGTCATGTTGTTGGTCGATGTCAGCGGCTCTCTCAATTATGGCACGGTCAGACAGACCAAACGCGATATGACGACCGAAATAGCGGCGACGCTGGCTTTTAGCGCCATTCAGAACAATGATAAAATCGGGGTTATCTTCTTCTCTGACAAAATAGAGAAATATATCCCACCCAAAAAGGGAAGAAAGCATATCCTCTATATCATTCGCGAGATGCTCGATTTCCACCCCGAGAGTTACAAGACCGATGTGGGCATGGCTATCGAGTTTCTGACCAAGGTGATGAAACGTCGGTGCACGGCTTTCCTGCTGAGCGACTTCTATACCCGTTCTGCCTTCGATGATGTCCTCGACATTTCCAATCGCAAACACGATGTGGTGGCGATACAGGTATATGACCTCAGCGCCAAGGAACTGCCCGACATAGGGCTGTTGAAGGTGCGCGACGCTGAGACCGGACATGAAATGCTGATTGACACCTCAAGCAAAAAATTACGACGCGCGCACACTGCCTATTGGATGCAACGACAGAACGAACTCAGGCATACGTTTACCCGTTGCAACGTGGACCACGTTTCTGTCTCTACATCCGAAGACTATGTAAAAAAACTCATGATGTTGTTCGATAAACGAGCATAATCAAAAGAATATAAATCATGAAACGACTCATACTTGTTCTGGCTGTATGTTCACTTACTATTTCGGCAATGGCCCACGTGACGGTCAAAGCCGAGATATCTGATGTGCAGATGCTCATCGGACAACAGGTGAAACTGTTGCTGACGGTCTCGGCCGAGACCGGACAGCGGGTTGTCATGCCAGAATTTCAACCAAGGCAAATGCTGATGCCGGGCGTGGAGGTGCTTCGGATGTCGAATACCGACACGGTGTCAAATACCGAACGCCTTGAACTGAAAAGAGAATATACCCTGACGGCATTTGAGGATACGGTCTATCTGTTGCCACCGCTCTCGGTCATGGTTGACGACAAAGCGTACCAAACCAAAGAACTGGCACTGAATGTACTCACCGTGCCTGTTGACACGGCACACCCTGAACAGTTCTGCGGACCCGCTGATGTGCAAGACAATCCCTATCAGTGGAGCGACTACAAGTACATCGTCTGGTGCTCCCTGCTATTGCTCTTGCTCCTGCCGTTCCTCTTTTATCTGGTGGTCAGGTTGCATGACAATAAACCCGTTTTCTCGCGCATCATGTTCATCAAACGGACACCGCCGCATCAGCGCGCACTGAAAGAGATTGAGAAAATCAAGTCGGAGCAGATGACGATGGCTGAGGACCAGAAGGCATATTACACCCGACTGACCGATGCCCTGAGAAAATACCTTGCTGAACGGTTCGGATTCAATGCATTGGAGATGACAACGCCCGAAATCGTCGCAAAACTGCAACAGGAGGAAGACCAAAGCAAGGTGGAAGAACTGAAAGAGTTGTTTGAAACCGCCGACATGGTGAAGTTCGCTAAGTTCTCGGCGATGATTGACGAAAACGACCGCAACCTGGCCAACGCCGTGGCTTTCATCAACCAGACAAAGAAGGATGAGACGGAAACGGTGGAGAAAGTGCAACCGCAACTGACGGATGTGCAGAAACGTTCGCAAAAGGCTCGCAATATCCTCCTTGTCGTCATCTGGGTGGCTGCCCTGGCCATCGTGGGCGTACTGGCATATATCGTCTGGCAATTGGTTGAGTTGTTCGGTTAATGTATTGAAATCATGGAATTTGCAAATAAAGGATATCTGTTGCTGCTGCTCTTGGTCATACCCTATATCCTGTGGTATTTCCTCTGGAGAAAGAAAGCAGAACCGACCATGCGCATGAGTGATACATACGCATATCAATTCGTGGCTAAAAGCTGGAGGACAAGGCTCGTTCACCTCCCCATGATCTTGCGCATCCTCACTTTCACCATGTTGGTGCTCGTCATGGCTCGTCCTCAGACGCATGATGCGAAGGGGACACGCACGGTGGAGGGCATCGACATCATGCTGGCCATGGATGTGTCAACCAGTATGGAACTCTACGACCTGCGACCGAACCGATTGGAGGCGGCGAAAAGCGTGGCGGCGGAGTTTATCGCTGGCAGACCCGATGATAACATTGGACTGACGGTGTTCGCGGGAGAGGCATTTACGAAATGCCCCATGACCACCGACCATGCTACACTGCTCAACCAACTGCATGACTTGCGGACCGATATCGCCGCAAGGGGTGTAATTGAGGACGGTACGGCTATTGGAATGGGATTGGCCAACGCGGTCAACAGACTCAAAGACAGCAAGGCGAAAAGCAAAATCGTCATCCTGCTCACCGATGGCAGCAATAACCGGGGAGAGATATCTCCGCTCACCGCCGCAGAAATAGCTAAACAGATGGGTGTCAGAGTCTATACCATTTGCGTCGGCACCGACATGAAGTTCTTTACCAACCAGGTGATGGTGGGAGGAACGATGCAGTCATACAATCAGCCCGTAACCGGCACGATGGATGAAAAGACACTGAAGGAAATCGCCCAAACCACCAATGGCAGTTTCTACCGGGCTACTAACAATGCGGAACTGAAACGTATCTATCAAGATATCGACCAGTTAGAGAAAACAAAATTCAAGGAATCGACATTCACCATACGCTACGACGATTACCAACCCTTTGTGTGGGTGGCCATCTTGTCGCTGCTGTTAGAGATTTTACTGCGCAATACTATCCTGCGCAGAATCCCATAATCCACGGTGATGTCACTTCAAGTTATTAGACAATGATTAGATTTCAAGATCCGATATATTTGTGGCTGCTGCTCATCATTCCTGTGGTGTGGCTCATACGTTTTGTGGCAGTCAAACGCAAACAACGCCAACTGAAGAAGTTCGGTGACCAGACGTTGATCAAAGAGATGATGGAGAACGTGTCGGCTGTCAGACCAGCAGTCAAATTTTGGCTGCTGCTCACGGCGTTGGCACTGCTTATCATCATGTTGGCACGCCCACAGATGGGCATGAAGTCCAACACGGAGAAGAGACAAGGTATCGAAGCTATCGTGGCCATGGACATCAGTAACTCGATGCTTGCACAAGATGTGGCTCCTTCCAGATTGGATAAAAGCAAATTGCTCGTAGAAAACATGATCAACCATTTCGAGGAGGACAAAGTAGGACTGGTGGTCTTTGCGGGCGATGTCTTCGTGCAACTGCCCATCACAAGCGACTTCGTATCGGCTAAAATGTACCTGCAAGGTATTTCACCGGCGATGATGATGTCGCAAGGCACCGATATCGCTTCTGCTATTAAAATCTCGGCCAACAGTTTCTCGCCCGACGAACAGACGGGGAAGGCTATATTTATCATCACTGATGGTGAAAACCATGAGGGTGGCGCTGTGGAGGCTGCCAAGGAGGTGCGGGA
The DNA here is from genome assembly GCA_946404865.1 of uncultured Prevotellaceae bacterium. Classification (GTDB taxonomy): domain Bacteria; phylum Bacteroidota; class Bacteroidia; order Bacteroidales; family Bacteroidaceae; genus Prevotella. The sequence continues at coordinate 11,944 of CAMJFC010000020.1, read as the reverse complement.
CAAAGGCATCGTGGTCTATGTCTTGGGCATCGGTTCTGCGAAAGGGGCGCCCATACCTGTGGCTGGCGGAGGATACATGACCGACCAGGCTGGAGAGACGGTGATAACCAAACTCAATGAGGACATGTGCAAGGAGATTGCCGATGCAGGAGGTGGCAGATACATTCACGTGGATAACACTTCTTCGGCGATGAATCAACTTGACGATGAAATAGCAAAACTGCAAAAGGGCGAGGTGACTATCAGTAATTTCAATGAATACAATGAGCAGTTCCAAGCCTTTGGCATCATTGTCATCATCCTGCTCATCCTCGAAATCGTTATCTTGGAAAGAAAGGGAAAATCAATGAAATGGTTACATCTCATGGTGATGTTTACGCTCGTCATGGCATCCTGTTCCGGGGTTCAGCCCGACCGTAAGTATATACGCACGGGCAACCAGGCCTATCGGGATTCCGTCTATTCCGACGCGAAGTTGAACTACCAAAAAGCGGTGTCGGCCAATGACACCAATGCGGTGGCGAAATACGACCTGGCGTGCTCGATGATGCAAGACCTCATCGCTGACAAATCGAACGACAACCAAAAACAACAGGTGGACTCTACGGTTCAAGCATTCCGACAGGCTGCCGACTTACAGCAAAATCCTATCCGTAAAGCACAGGCATATAGGAACATCGGATGGATCTATCAGGCTTGCGAACAATATGCTCCTGCTATCGATGCTTATAAAGAGTCGTTGCGCAACAATCCTGATGATGACGAGGTGAGATATAATCTCGCGTTGTGTCAAAAACTGCTGAAGGAACAACAACAAAAGAAACAAGACCAGAATAATCAAGACCAAAAAGATCAAAATCAGCAGAACCAGGACCAACAGAACCAGAATCAGCAAAATCAAGACAAACAAAACCAAGATCAAGATAAACAAGATCAAGACCAAAAGGATCAGAAGCAACAAGACCAGCAGCAAAAACAACAACAAGACCAACAACAAAATCAGCAACAACAAGAAGATCAAAATAAGAACCAACATCAGCAGAACCCGGCTCAAAATGCACAACCTAATGAAGGGCAGATGAGTAAGGAGAATGCTGAACAACTGCTCAATGCCGCTGAACAGGCAGAAAAGAATACGCAACAGAAATTGCAAAAGGGCGCTCGTATGCCGGGCAAGCGGTTGCAGAAAAATTGGTAATGAACATAACCACGAAAACAATATGAAAAGAATTTTAAGCACAGGGCTGTTCCTGGTTATGACTTTCCTCACTTATGCGCAGCACATCGCTGTGCATGCACCGGCCGGTGTGACCGTGGGAGAGACATTCAGGCTCGAATATTCACTTAACACGGTGGATGTGAACGACAACCTGCAGTTGGGTAACATTCCCGATGCCTTCGATGTCGTTTACGGGCCGAGTGTTTCACAACAACAGAGCTACAGCATCGTCAATGGACATGCCACCAGTTCTGCGTCCATTACCTATACCTTTATGCTGCAAGCCAATAAAACGGGCACTTTCACCATCCCCGCCGCGCACATCAATGTAGGGGGGAAGAAATTATCTTCCGATGCAGTGAAAGTGACGGTTACGGGTGGCTCTCATTCCCAAAACAATCAAGGCACACGCTTCCATCAAGATGATGACAATACGCCCAGAACACGCAATATGTCACCAGTGTCGGGCGGGAGGGAACTGTTTATCAAAGTAAGTGCGAATAAGACTACCGTTCATGAACAAGAACCTGTGCTCTTGACCTATAAAGTTTATACGACGGTCAATCTGATAGAACTGGATGGAAAAATGCCGGAGTTGAACGGATTCCATACGCAAGAGGTGGATTTGCCACGACAGAAAACCTTCCACACCGAATCCTTGGACGGCAGAAACTATCACTGTGTCACATGGAGCCAATATGTGATGTATCCGCAGATGACGGGCGACTTGGAGATTCCGCCCATCACATTCAAAGGGGTTGTCGTTCATGAAAACAGAAACGTGGATCCCTTCGAGGCTTTCTTAAATGGTGGCTCTGGATATATTGAGGAAAAAAGGGAAGTCGAAGCTCCCGGCATCAAAATCCATGTGGAACCTCTGCCGAATAAGCCGGCTCAATTCTCGGGCGGTGTCGGACGGTTCAATATCTCGGCTCAACTCGATAAGACGGAGGTGAGTGCGGGCTCTCCCGTCAATGTCAGGGTTGTTGTCGGTGGAACGGGCAATTTGAAACTCATCAAGCAGCCGGAACTTGAACTGCCGAAAGATTTTGATAAATATGACCCCAAGGTGACCGACAAAACCAATCTCACCGCGAATGGTGTGGAGGGCAACATGATTTATGATTATCTAATTATCCCCAACCACCAGGGTGATTACACCATTCCTCCGGTTCAGTTGACCTATTACGATACGTCTGCCAATGATTACAAGACAGTGAAGACGCAACCGTTGACGCTGTCTGTCGCTCCCGGCGAAAACGAGGACGACGAGGCGGATGAGTCGGAGATGGAGGCCGACGAAAATGATATCCGACCCATCAAGAGTGGTGACACAGATCTTATTTCCGACAAGGAGTTCTTCTTCTCGTCAAAAGCCTATTTTATCTGGTTGGCTGTTCCTTTGGTGTTGTTCCTCCTCTTGCTCTTCCTGTTCCGTAAACGGGCTATCGACAATGCCAATGTTGTGAAAATGAAGGGAAAGAAAGCCAACAAAGTGGCCAAAAAGAGGTTACGCAAGGCTGAGAAACTCATGCAAGAAGGTAAGAACGATTTGTTCTATGACGAGGTGCTGCGAGCAATATGGGGTTATGTGGGCGACAAACTGAATATGCCTGTCGAACAACTGTCACGTGATAATGTGGCGGCAAGGTTGGCTACCGTCAATGTGGAAGAGACAACCGTGGCTCAACTGATTGAAGCGCTCGATGTTTGCGAGTTTGAACGCTATGCGCCCGGTGACCCGGCAGGTAATATGAATACTACATTTACAGCGGCTATGAATGCGATTACAAAAATCGAAGGAGACATCAAAACCGGTAAGGGACACAGACACGTTTCCGCCAATCTTTTTATCCTGATGGCGCTGCTCATACCTGCTATGGCAGGGGCGGTGACGAAAGACGATGCCGACAACGCTTATAAAAAAGGGAATTACCAACAGGCTATATCTGATTATGAGGAGTTGCTCAAGGATGGAGTGAGTGCTGATATCTATTATAACCTTGGCAACGCTTACTATCGCACCGAGAACATCACAAGGGCCATTATCAACTACGAAAGGGCGATTATGCTCGCTCCTGCTGACAAAGACATCCGGGCCAACTTGCAACTGGCACGCTCGAAAACCATCGACAAGATTACTCCAGAGTCGGAAATGTTTTTTGTCACGGGCTATAACTCTTTGGTCAATATGGCCAGTGTTGACGGATGGGCTTATGCGGCTGTGGCGGCTTTTATACTGGCACTCGTTCTCATCTTGATCTTCATCTTCAGCGATAAATCTCTGGTGCGAAGGGGTTGTTTCTATGCGTCGATGTTGTGCCTGGTGTTCTTTATTCTGGCCAATGTGTTCGCCTACCATCAAAAGAAAAATCTGGAAAACCGCTCGGCGGCTATCATTACGGCGGCTACGGTCAATGTGAAACGCACTCCTGACGATTCGGGCGCTGCTGCGTTCGTCTTGCATGAAGGGTCCAAAGTGGGCATTACCGATAAGTCGGTTAAAGGATGGGTGGCTGTGAAACTGGAAGACGGACGCGAAGGGTGGATCTCCGTTAATCAGCTGGAAGAGATTTAAATGCACTCATGGATTGGCAAAGAATCAGTGAAATAGACCGTGAATTGCTATACTTCTTCAATGGTAGCGATTCGCTGTTCTTCGATAGTTTGATTTCCACACTCACCAATGGGTGGGTGTGGTTGCCGCTATATGCCGGTCTGCTATATATTGTGGCAAAAAACAACACCGCACAGCAAGTGATGCTGACCGTGGGAGCCGTGGCGGTGTGTCTGTTGCTTTCTGAGGGGATGGCTGAAGGTATTGTCAAACCTTTAGTGGCAAGGCCGCGACCGCTCAACGACCCCGTCTATGGTCATCTTATCGATACGGTTCCGGGGGTGGTGTCATCTGATTTCAGTTTCTTTTCGGCTCATTCTTCCAACACGCTCTCAATCGCGGTCTTCTTCTCATTACTCATACGGAAAAGAGTTTTTACTTTTTTCATGATAGGCTGGTCGCTTTTCAATGGGTATAGCAGACTCTATTTGGGCATGCACTATCCTTTTGATGTCTTGGCTGGCTTGATGTGGGGAGGAATGGTTGGCGCGTCAGTCTATTGGGTGTACTATACCATCTATAAACGGATTTCACCGCGACAGAATTTTATTTCTTCGCAATATACCAAAACAGGATACAACCTTGAAGATATCGATGTGGTAATATGTCTGTTGCTCGCTTCGGTTTTCTTGGGACTGATTATATCGCTGATGACTATCTTATAATTCTGGCATGAATACAAAACAAATACATATCGCAGACTATAACTATCCGCTTCCCGATGAGCGGATAGCTAAATTCCCGCTGACAAGGCGCGACCAATCAAAACTCTTGATTTACAGGCATGGCGACATCACTGAAGATGTCTTTGCCCATATTACCAATTATCTGCCTGACGATGCCGTCATGGTGTTCAATAACACGAAGGTCATTCAGGCAAGACTGCATTTCCAAAAAAACACAGGGGCGCATATCGAGGTGTTCCTGCTCGAACCCTTTGCTCCCGCTGATTATGAGCGGATGTTTGAAGCGAAAAACACCTGTGAGTGGTTGTGTCTGGTGGGAAACATGAAAAAATGGAAAGAAGGGGTGCTCTCTTGTCCTTTTACTATGGACGGCACATCTGTTGTGCTCACGTGTGAGAGACTCGGAGAACATGGGACCAGCCAGAGAATCCGTTTTACATGGAATCATCCAGGCCTGACTTTCGCTGATATCATCGACATGGTGGGCGAGTTACCTATTCCCCCATACCTCAACAGGAAAACGCAAGAAAGCGACAAAACGACCTATCAGACGGTCTATTCCAAAATAAAGGGGAGTGTGGCGGCGCCAACTGCCGGATTGCATTTTACCAATGAAGTGCTGGCTGATATCGATGCTAAAGGGATTGAAAGGGCTGAACTCACGTTGCATGTAGGGGCCGGCACTTTCAAACCCGTAAAAAGTGAGGTAATCGAACAACATGAGATGCACACCGAGTTCATCGCTGTGCCCAAACAGGTGATCGATAGTATCATTGCTCATCAAGCGAAAGTGGTGGCTGTGGGAACGACAAGTGTCAGAACGCTGGAGAGCCTTTACTATATGGGGGCATACCTATGCGAACATCCTGAAGCAGAACCCGAGATGCTGCACGTCAGTCAATGGGAACCCTATGAGGCGCATCACGCACTGTCTGCCATGGAGGCTTTACAGACGTTGTCCGACTATATGGAGCGTAAGCACTGGTCTACCTTGCATGGTAGCACGCAAATCATCATCGCTCCTGGTTATGAATACAAGGTGGTGAAGGTGATGGTCACCAACTTCCACCAACCTCAAAGTACATTGTTGCTGTTGGTCAGTGCTTTCGTGCACGGTGATTGGCACAGTATCTACGACTATGCGCTCAGCCATGATTTCAGATTCTTGAGTTATGGCGACAGTTCATTGCTTATACCATAAAGACTAAGAACTCTAAGTTCATATAGTTCTCAGAGTCTTCAGGGCACCCCGAGTCCTCCGAGTTGTAAAATCAAAATATATTCAATATGAAAATAGGTGATAAAGTAAGATTCCTTAGTGAGATAGGCGGCGGTGTGGTTGCCGGATTCCAAGGTAAAAACATCGTGCTCGTGGAAGACGAAGACGGTTTCCAAATACCTACTCCCATCGAAGAGGTGGTCGTCGTGGAGACGGATGATTATAACATCGCTAAAGTACACACGGTCACTGGCGGGAAGAAATCGGCTGGCACTGCTGAGCAGAAGAAAGTATCGGATGAGGTGGAGGATGATCCCGCCGATAAACCCATCACCTTTCGTGCGCCTGCTAAGGAACGCAAAGGCGGTGATGCGCTCTCTGCCTACATCGCTTACGTGCCGGTGGATATCCGGGAAATGACGAAGACACGGTTCGAACTGTATTTCGTCAATGATTCAAATTATTATGTCCGTTTCAATATATTGGTGGCTGAGGGAGCTTCGTGGACGCTCTATGACCAAGGTGAGGTGGAACCCAATACACAATTATTCCTGAAGGAGTTCGGACGGGAAGACCTCAACCAAATGGAGCGTTTTTGCGTGCAGATGCTTTCGTATAAACGCCAAAAATCATTCATGCTGAAACCAGCCCTGGATGTACAAGTCAGAATTGACCCCGTGAAGTTTTATAAACTGCATACCTTTGTTGAAAACGACTTTTTTGAGACTCCCGCACTCATCTATACCCTCATCGAAAATGACCAGATTCCACAACACTTGGTCATCGATGCAAAAAAACTGAAACAAAAAATGTATCAGCGTAATGACTCAACAGCGACCGATGAGGAAGACGGGGACGACCGGAAACTCGTGCGCAGGTATGAACCGTCGCAAAGCAAATCAAAACCCATGCCGCAACGAAAACATAATGATGTGGTGGTGGTCGATTTGCATGCGTCGCAGTTGCTCGATACCACTTCAGGGATGCAACCTGCTGATATCCTCAAGTTCCAATTGGAGACGTTCAAGAAGAAGTTGGATGAGTATAAAAACAAGAAAGGACAGAAAATGGTGTTCATTCATGGGAAGGGTGATGGAGTGTTGCGACAGGCGATACTGCAAGAACTGCGCTATCGGTATAAGTCATACACCTATCAAGATGCTTCTTTTCAAGAATACGGGTATGGCGCCACACAAATTACCATCAGATAACGTGGGAAAATAAAAAAAGCGATGACCTTCCCAGGCGACCGCTTCGAATCTTCAATAGGTATTAGTTTTTTTAAGGTAAAAAGATTGTTTTCAGGATAACGATGCAAAGGTAAAATATTTTTTTCGAACGACAAAACAAAAATTGTGCAAAATTTAAAAAAAATTATTGTGCTCCCACACAAATCGTTTTTTTTCTATTTTTTCATAATAAAAGAGCCTTTTTTATAGATATTTTTCTAACTTTGTACAAAATTTTAGTAAAATCATACCTATAAAGGGTGATAGTAAACCTAATAATCATAACAAGATGAAAAAACTGTTATTGGCTTATTTGTTGGGTTGCTTTACTGTGTCTTTCGCACAACGAATGACGGTGCAACTCGAAAAATGGAATTTCTCACGCGACAGCATCTCATGGACAGAGGTGAGCGTACCGCACGACTGGGCGATTGCCGGTCCCTTTGATAAGAAATGGGACTTGCAGAATGTGGCGATTGAACAAAATGGCGAAACGGAGAAAACGGAAAAATCAGGACGTTCAGGGGCATTGCCGTGGATTGGTAAAGGCTATTATAAAACCACGGTCAGCATCCCGGTGAATTATTCGGCGTTACAATTGTTTTTTGACGGGGCTATGAGCGAACCTACGGTGCGGGTCAATGGCCAACTGGCGGGCTATTGGGCGTATGGCTATAACGCGTTCAGAATCGATATCACTCCTTTTGTCCATCAAGGTGACAACTTGGTTGAGGTGTCGCTCAACAATGTGGAGGAGAGCAGCCGATGGTATCCAGGAGGCGGTTTGTACAGACCCGTACAACTGACTGTGTTTGGTACAGAGGGTCAGCAACAGCATTTCGACGACTGGGAACTGTATGTGCGTACGATGAAAGCTGATGCGAAACAAGCACAACTGAGCATCGATGCGGTACTCGTCAATGGCACGAAAGCGAATCAGGTGGAACTCGCTCTCAGCGACTCGAAACACGTACAACAAAAGGTGATGATGAAACGTGTGGCTGACGGTAAGTATCACGCCGACATTGTGGTCAAGAACCCACAACTGTGGTCACCCGAAACTCCATATCTTTATGACTTGGTTTTGACTGCTTATAACAATTCTTCACGTAAGGTGGTGCTCGATGCGTTGAACCGGCGTGTCGGCATTCGGACGGTGTCGGTTTCCAAAGAGAATGGATTCCAACTCAATGGCGTTACCAGAAAAATCAAAGGGGTGTGTCTGCACCATGACCTCGGACCTCTCGGCGCTGCGGTCAACAAAGCGGCTCTCATTCGGCAGATACGTATCATGAAAGAGATGGGGTGCGATGCCATCCGTACGGCTCATAATATGCCTTCTACTTGGCAGATGGAGATATGTGATTCTATGGGTATGATGGTCATGGCTGAATCGTTCGACATGTGGATCTATCCGAAATGCCAAAACGGATATGCACGTTTCTTCAATGATTGGAGCGACAGGGACATCGAAAACCTGGTGCTCAACCACCGAAACCATCCTTCCATTGTGATGTGGAGCATCGGCAATGAAATTCCTGAACAATGGAGCGAGGAGGGGAGGGAGATAGCACGCCACTTACAGGATATTTGTCATCGGTTAGACCCCTCAAGACCTGTGACTCAAGGCATGGACAAAGCTGAAGATGCACTCAAATCCGGATTCGCACAGGTCATGGATGTGCCGGGATTTAATTATCGGGTGCATAAGTACGATAACAATATCAAACAGTTGCCGCAAGGGTTCTTGTTGGGCTCCGAGACGGCTTCCACGGTCAGCAGCCGGGGCGTTTATCGTTTTCCGGTGGAAGTATCCGACCATGCCACCTATCCCGACGGACAGTGCTCATCGTACGACACGGAGTATTGCTCATGGAGCAATCTGCCTGATGATGACTGGAAATGGCAGGATGACAAAGAATGGGTGATCGGTGAGTTTGTGTGGACTGGATTCGACTATCTGGGCGAACCCACTCCTTATGATGAATACTGGCCTTCGCGCAGCAGCTATTTCGGCATTTGCGACTTGGCCGGGTTGCCGAAAGACCGTTATTACCTTTATCGGAGCAGATGGAGAAACGATGTTCACACCATCCATTTGCTGCCGCACTGGACGTGGCCTGGACGTGAGGGGGAGGTGACCCCGGTGTATTGCTACACGGATTATCCCGAAGCGGAACTGTTCATCAATGGCAAGAGCCAGGGACGTGTCCATAAAAACGTCAGTGAGCGCTTAGACCGTTATCGCTTACGATGGAATGATGTGAGGTATGAGCCCGGTGAGCTGAAAGTTGTGGTTTACGACGGACAAGGGATAAAAGCGGGTGAACAGACGGTGCTGACGGCTAAGACTCCGGCGCGTTTGGTCCTCGACCCCGACAGGACAACCATCTCTGCCGATGGCAAAGACCTCTCATTTGTCACAGTCAGTTTGACGGACCAACAGGGAACGCTGATTCCTGCTGCCGCTGACCAACTGACGTTTAAAGTGGATGGCAATGGCAGGTTCTTGGCTGCTTGTAATGGTGATGCTACTTCAACACAATCATTTACACAACCGGTCATGAGACTGTTCAACGGTCAACTGGTGGTGGTCGTTCAGGCTGACCACACACCAGGCTCATTGACGCTGACGGTCACCGACCGGCAACGCAATCTGACGGGCGAAGTGACGATTCAAACGCGTTGAAGGATTACTCCAATTCGCGCTTCCAAGCCTTCATGTGGTCGAACCATGCTTGAGCACTGTGATAACCGAATTCTTCGTTGTCACTGCCAAAGGTGATAAAATAAGTGAAATGGTCCGTCGGCACTGACAGTACGTATGCGTAATTGTCTTTGTTGGCGGGCTTTTCTGATGCGATGTATTGCCGCGGTACATAGATGCCCAGTCCCACGGTTTCGCGCTTATGCCCGACGGAGTCCTTGGCCGATACAGGCCAGTCGGTACCCCAACAGCCGCGGACACCGTGATGGTCGGTATATTCTACGGAGTTCTTGACGTTGATGATACCCGTGCATAATGGGATATCTTGGATAGGACGGTTGAAACGGACGTCAACACGGCAGTCGCGGCGACCCGCAGTGAGCGTGTAGGTCTGTGTCATGTCAACGGGTTGTGCTCCTGCTGTCGGCACCCATCCCTCGTCTTTCACTTCTACGATGGTACGCAACGGGCCGCGGGCCACAATACGTTGTGTGCGGTGCTTCACATCCTCTAACATCACAGGCTTGCTGCCGTCCCAGCCGCGCAGGGTGCCCAATCCTAATGTGGAACCCACCCAGAGCACGTCATCACCATAACCTGTGGCTTTCTGTGTGTCGTCTGGATAGAACTGTGTCTCTTTCAGTTCCAGTCCCTGGTGATACTTACCATAGATATCTACGGTCTGGCGGTGGTCGAAATAGATACGGTAGGCCACCAGCTTGTTCTCAAAGGCGGTGCCATGATGGTGGAGCATCCAATAGGGGTTCACGCCTTGGTCAACGGTCAGATGTGAGATGTAAAGGTCTTGCTTGTTCGACTCTTTCACTTTCTTATTGGTCAGCATCAGTTCGATATACACTTGGGGCTCAAACACTTCGTCTGATGGTTGTGAACTGAACGAGATGTCAAAGGTCTTCTTTTCTTTGGACTTGAGGTCGGTTTGGAAAAACAACTCATCATATTGTCCGTCGCCATCCAAATCGTCCAACTGATAGGGGAGGGTGGTCTTGCCGTCTTTTACAATGGCCGACTTGACTGTTTTGTCTGCCAGTTTCACAACGACGGGATAATGGTTCACAGCCACCGATTGCGGGTTCTTGACGGTGATTTGCTTGCTCTGCGACCATGCGGCCGGGCAAAGGGTGATAGCCAAAGCTAAAAGGATATTTTTTTGATTCATAATGATTGGTTTTGCAGTTTTGCTACAAACTTACAAAGAAATCCTCAAATACGCCCCATCTGCAAAAAAAAATTAATAAAAGGAAATGATTTTTTACTTTTTGGCGCCAATATTAAAATTTTTTTGCAAAAAATTTGCAATACTAAAGATTTATTTGTACTTTTGCAATTCAAATACGATGGTAAGATGAGATATTGGTGGTTGATGTTCATATCGCTTTTCTTTTGCCTTTCCTGTAAGTTCAATCTGGGAGATGGTGATGAAGACTCGGGCAGTTTGGTCGAGATACAGCGTTATGACCGTATCGAAAGCCGTTATCTGACCACCGGCGATTTCTCTTCATTGCAGCAAATGAGTACGGATTATCCCGTTGAGACCCGTATGCTCATTGAGGATGTGCTCAAACTGGGCAAAGTGGATGAACAGGACATCAACTCTAAATTACTCCTTTTTTACCGTGATACCACCCTCCAGTCCATTATCCGTGACGCTGAGGAGCAATATGCGTCGGTGGATGACCTAAATGATGGCTTCTCTAAGGCTTTTTCCAATTTGCGCACTTGGTTGCCCGATATTCAGATTCCTGTCTTTTATGCGCAGATATGCGCCTTAGACGAAAGCATCATCATCGGTGATGGTATAGTGGGCATTTCGCTCGATAAGTACATGGGAAATGATTATCCTCTTTACAAAAAATTCTATTCCGATGAGCAGCGTGCCACGATGACGCGTAATGATATCATTCCCGATGCGCTTTGTTTTTATCTGCTCAGCAAGTATCATCTCCCTAATTTTGATGTCCGTCCGCAAATTGACAAGGACATGCATGTGGGTAAAATACAGTGGGTGGTGAACAAAGCAATAGAAAAAAATCACTTCCACACGGATTATGTGAAAGTGATTGATGAGTATATGACGCAGAATCAAGGAATGGCAATCGCCGAACTGATGGCGCTCACAGATTATTCCATCTTCAGGAAATAATCTGAATCCCATTTCCTATTCGCATTACTTCTCAACGTCATTATTTTTGGCGTATAGGTCATTTTGCAGGCTGTAAACGACGACATGTTGTTCTATAGGTCAA
>CAMJFC010000019.1 GCA_946404865.1 uncultured Prevotellaceae bacterium | reverse complement strand
TGCGATACTGCGTAAGAACCAGAGACTTCAGGGAGTCGGCCTCTGCCTTTGAGATCTTTCCGTCCTGATCAGTATCACCATGGATGAGTGCCCGTCGCTCCACGTTCTGGTCAGCGAACGTAAGCGACTGCGCACTGACTCTGAAAGCATCAAGCAGGCAAAAGACAATCAAGATGAACACTACCGGCACCTTCCTTCCACGACGTTTAGACTTGGTATCGCCCTCTATTTGCTGATTAACATATTGCTCCATAATCGTAATGTTTTCGTATTTGGCTTCAAATATAATATATATATTTCAAACTGCAAAGAAAATGACAAAAAATTTTACATTTTATTATGAAGACAAACAATCACAAAATCGTTGATTACGACCTTGTTCTCGATGCCAAGTTCAGCAAAGTAGGAACACCCGAGCGTGCTCAAGCGGAAGAGGCTGCCTTTTCCTTTTATTCTGGTCAGATTCTCCAAAATGCAAGGAAAGAAGCAAAGGTCACTCAAGAAGAGCTGGCACGTAGAACCAATACGACCAAGTCTTACATTTCCAAAGTAGAAAATGGTGTTGTCACTCCATGCCGGCTGATTCGTGAATTATTTTGTGTGTTTTTTTTCGTCTTATTGATACTTTTTTCTTATTTTTGCATCCGAAACGAGACAATAACTAAAAAACCAACGATATGTACGACAAAGAACACGGATTATACATTGCTCATTGCCCTTCAGGCGCATTGAGCGTCATTGGAAAGATGGCCAACCGACACGGATTGATTGCTGGTGCTACGGGTACAGGTAAGACCGTCACATTACAAGTCATGGCGGAGTCATTCTGCCAGGCGGGTGTGCCTTGTTTCATGGCCGACATGAAGGGCGACCTCTCCGGTATCTCACAGACAGGCAAGATGAGCGGTTTCATCGAGAAACGCCTGCCCGAGTTCGGCATTGAGAACCCGCAGTTTCAGAGTTGTCCGGTACGGTTCTTCGATGTCTATGGCGAACAGGGTCATCCTATGCGTACCACCATCTCACAGATGGGACCGCAGTTGCTGTCGCGTCTGTTGCAGCTTAATGAGACGCAGGATGGCGTACTCAATATCGTCTTCCGCATCGCCGACGAGCGCGGACTGCTCATCCTTGACTTGAAAGACCTGCGCTCGATGCTCGACTATGTGTCGAAAAACGCCAAGGATTTCACCACGCAGTATGGTAATATCTCCGCCGCATCGGTAGGAGCGATCCAGCGCGCCCTGTTGCAGTTGGAGAGCCAAGGTGCCGACCGGTTCTTCGGTGAACCGTCGTTCGACATCTTCGACTTGATGCAGACCGAAGGGGGCAAGGGCGTGATGAACGTGCTGGCCGCCGATAAGCTGATGATGCAGCCCAAACTCTATTCCACTTTCCTGCTGTGGTTGATGAGTGAGCTTTATTCCACCTTGCCCGAGGTGGGCGACCAGGACTTGCCCAAACTCGTGTTCTTCTTCGACGAGGCACACATGCTTTTCGACGGCACCTCCAAGGCTTTGCTCGACAAGATAGAACAGGTGATTCGGCTCATCCGTTCAAAAGGTGTGGGCATCTACTTCATCACACAGAGTCCCACTGACATCCCCGAAAGCATTCTCGGACAGTTGGGCAACCGTGTGCAACATGCGCTGAGAGCCTATACCCCGAAAGACCAGAAAGCCGTGAAGACGGCTGCTGACACCTTCCGTGCCAACCCCGCCTTCAAAACCGATGAAGCGATTATGCAGTTGGAAACCGGCGAAGCATTGGTCAGTTTCCTGGACGAGAAAGGTGCCCCCAATGTGGTGGAGCGTGCCAAAATCCTCTTCCCCCTCTCGCAGATCGGTGCCATCTCGGAAGGTCAGCGTTCTGACATCATCAAAAAGAGCCGTATCTATGGCAAGTACGACAAGATGGAGGACCGTGAGAGTGCCTATGAGATCCTGATGAAGGAAGCCGAGCAGGCGGCCAAGGAAGCTGAGAAAGCCAAAGAGAAAGAAGCCAAAGAAAAGGAAGAGAAAGAAAAAGAAAAAGCGAGCGGGAAAAAGAAACCCGGAATCTTCAAAAAAGTGCTCAAAGCGATTGTCACCGCCATCACCTCGGCGATAGCCGCCATTGCCGGTGCGTTCGTGACCAGTAAAGTGACAGGCAAAAAGAGCAAAAGCAAGACGTCGGCCAAAGAAAAGGTGGTGAAAAATGCCACGACAGCTGCCACACGTACCATCACACGTGAGATTACGCGCGACATCTTGGGCAATCTGATGAAGTAGGCAAGGAGTTAAAGGAGTTAAAGAAGTTAAAGGACAATAGTTCTGGGACTTGAGTAAGAGTGATAATAAAAAAATAAAAAAACAAAAAAAACAAATGATTTAAAAACCAATCAACTATGCAAAGTGATCCAAAGCAGTGCTTGTACTGCACCAACAACCAGACGTTGCACGACCTGATGATTGAAATCTGCCCACTCACCGTGTCGCGCGCTTTCCTGTTCAAAGAACAGACGTACAAAGGAAGATGCCTTGTGGCATACAATGGGCATGTGAATGATTTGAACGAGCTCACCGACGATGAGCGTAATGCCTTCATGGCAGACGTGGCCAAGGTGACCCGCGCGATGCAACAGGCGTTCAACCCCGAGAAAATCAACTATGGCGCGTACAGCGACAAACTGTCGCACCTGCACTTCCATCTGGCTCCGAAGTATGTGGATGGTCCCGACTACGGAGGCACATTCCAGATGAATCCCGGAAAAGTCTATCTCACCGATGCTGAGTATCAGGAGATGATAGCCAAAATCAAACAATATTTGTAAAACGCAATCGGGGCGCCATCAAAAGTGGCGCCCCGATTGCGTTTTAGGGGTAAGGGGTAAGGGGTAAGGGGTAAGGGGTATGAGGTATGAGGTTACATGTTCATGTAGGCTTTGAGCACATCGCAGCGGCTCACGTATTTGGCGGCGCGGCTGCGGTATTGCTGATAGAAGGTGCTGAGTGCCGACATATCTGCGGCATTGCGGTTCTTGGCCACTTCCTTCCAATCGGGGTCACCCCAGAATGAGCCCTCATCATACGGGTCGATGGGGATGAAGGCCAATGCAAACAGACTCTCCTGACGTACATCGAAGTCGCCGCTGCGGCTGCTTTCCTGCAACAGTTCATGGGCAACTTTCACGAAGTCCATCTCATGATATTCAGCCCGGTCGGCGATACTATGTCCGTAACGGCAGAGATACCAGCAGTCGCCTTGATATGATGCCTGATAAAAGCGGGTGGCCAACTGCAAGGCGAGACGTTGCTTGTCGGCACCCTTGGCCTTGGCGTATTTCTTCTGCAACTGCACCATCTCCTCGCAGAAACGGAGTTTGGGATTGTCGCTGAGCTTAGCCAGGTGGGCACCATCGGTCTGGATGCTCTCCTTGAAGGCTTGCCGTCCGAACCAACGGGGACGGGTGAAGTCGCGGTGAGCGAGGTAGTAACTGATGTTCTGACCCTCCATGAAAGAGACGGGCACTTTCTTCAGATAAGGGATGGCTTTCTCAAAACGCCCTTCGCCCAGGTAGTGCGTGCCCACCATGTCGTTGAAGAATGTCGGGTCGATGTTCATGTGTTGCTTTACAAAACGCTCCATATCATCGGCAGGGCGTTGCTGGCACCACTGTGCGTAAGCGGCCAGTTGGTCGCCGCTCATCTTATCTAATTCCTCATTGTAGCCGTGCCATGACGAATAGTGTGAGTTCCACGTGTGGTCCACATTCCCTTGTTCACCATAGTTCATCCTACTCTCATAATCATCCAACATGGCGAAAAGCGATGCAGACATGTTGTTGTTGCCGTCATTTTGATAGGCCGGAGCCAGCTCTTTGTGCACCAGACGCTGCATCACTTCGCGGTACCTGTAGTCGCAGTCGCCATGATTCATCGATTGGTTGTAGAGCCACTCCATCTCACCGCTCATCCAACGGGCAAAGTCGTTGTCATGGAAACGGGCCTTGGCAGCCGCCACGATGCGGATGCCGCGGGCATTGTCAAGCATTTTAGAAGAGCCTTTCATCGTCATCGCTTCCGTCAGCGTGGCGCAGGCCGATGCGGCATCGCCGTGGAGGTACTGCAACTCGCCGATGGCGGCCTGCCACAGTGCAGGACAGGGCGTCTTGCCCTCACGAATCACCTGACGGGCGAAGGCGATGAAACCCTCGCACTCTCTTAGGGTGATGACACGTGCGTCAATCTCTTTTATCCGTTCTTCGTCCACCTGATGCGTTTCCCCGTCAGTTTCGTCCAGCGTCTCCTGGGCGTTGTTCACAAAGTCTTCCACCAAGAAGGGGATAGACGGTGAAGCAGGGTCTTCGGCATACACGCTCTTGATGCCATCAAGGTTGCGCTGCTTGCGCATGAGCCAGCGCACGCTGCACAGGTCGCCCTGACGAGAGAAGATGTCGATGGCCTCCTTGCGGTGTCCGGTATTGAGCAAGGCACCGGCATAGATGTTTTCCATCATCTCGCGATACACGTTGTCGGGCAGTTTGCTGGCTGTCTCGTTCCAGAATTTGACATTCTCCTGATGGCGCTTCAGCAACATGTTGGCACGCATGAGAAGCAGTGACCACTGACTCTTCAGACGTTTGCCCCGATAGCTGGAGGCAATCGTAGCCATATTGCGGAGCGTGGTCTGACGCTCGTCCAACTGCTCACGTGTGGGGTATTCCCATGTCTCTCGTAGTTGCTCGCTGATGTCTAAGTATTTGTTTAGCTCAACCAGATAACCGACCATCTCCTCGTCTTTTTTATTGCGAGCCGTAGTCATCACTTCTTCTTTCCCGTAAAGATAATGAGTCACTTCGCCATTGGTGTAGTCGTTCCAGAACTTGTCGCAGCGGTCGCTGACATTGTGCTCTTGGCAGAATTTGCCGTCGAGCACGTCGAACAGATAGTAATTGAACGTGATTTCCCATCCGCAGGCTCGGGCACTGTCAATACTATAAGCCAGTGCGATGAGAAAGACGGTTAAAAGCTTTTTCATAGTGATAGGTATTGAATCGTTGAACGTTTTGTTTGCTGATATCATAGATAATGATTTCATCGTTGGCATCGGGACGGAGACTGTCGATGGCACCTACAGCCTGACGCACCATGTCGGGAGTGCCCTGACGCGTCACGATGGTGTCGCCGGGCAACAACGGCAGGTATTCATCGGTATGGACAATGCCGATGTACTTGTCGCCGCGGAAGGCCACACGCCACTCAAAGACGGGGTAGGCCGCGGAGAGCGGCAGGTCGTAATCCTTGAGCGGTCGCAGATAGGGATACACATCCCGCATGTCGAGGATAGGGTCGGTGCCGTCGAATCGGGTCACATCGCCTGTGTTGTATATCATCAGTACACCACGGTCGGCCGGAGGGGGAGTCTGTGACAACTGATGCAGACGGATGGTCGATGACACCGTGATGCCCTGTGCCTGTGCCCGTTGGCGTAAGCGTTGTAATACATCGTAGTAATTCGGTCGCGAACGATTGGTCCAGTCACAGTCTAATTGAATTTCATGGACAGGTCCTAAATCATGAGTCTCACACATCTGCATCACACGGCCGAAGATGAGCGAGTCGAGCCGGGGTTGCGGGTTGAGCAGACACTCATTGACGATGAACACCGTGGGCACGATCTCCACGCTGTCAGGCCGTGGAGACAGCACCTGCACCGAAGCGTTGGGCATGGGCTGGCCGCCGCTCATCACCACATCGAACATGCGGAGATAAATGCGGCGGATGTGCTGCGTTTGGATGAACGACCTCTGTGTGGAGTCGAGTTGGAACACCGTGCTCCAATAGTAAGCCGAACACATCTGTCCATGCCGTTCTCCGCTCGAGCAGGCCAGTAGTGCCAGGCAGACGATGAAGCAGGAGAGAAAAGATTTCAAAAGGAGGGGAGTTAAGAGGGGAGTTAAGGAGGGGAGTTAAGGAGAGGAGTTAAGAAGGGTCCTACAGAATTATTTGACCACCACTTTCTTCCCGTCTTTCACGTAGATGCCTTTCGGGAGCGACTGGCTGCGCATGCGCTGGCCGCTAATCGAATAGACCTCGCCGGCGGCACGTGACTTGTCAGCCTCGATGTTGCCGATAGCCGTCAGGTCGAAGAACGTAAAGGCCTTCGCACCTTGTGCCGCAGCCGAGGGGACAGCCAAGTAGGCTTTGTGAGCCATCGTGGTGAACGCCGCGCCGCCATCGGCACCATAATAGAAACCGACAGAAGCAGGATCCTGGGTGTCGGGGTCAACGGCCAGCATATAATAGGTATAGGCCGTTCCCTCTTGCTCGCCAGTGGTCGTCGTATTCTCGTCAGAACCTCTCAGCATGTTCTCTTCCGGAGCTGTGCCCGTCTCCGATGTCTTGGCGAACTTGTAAGTCTGAGCCGAAGCCACCCCGTCATAGAGGATCACAGCCGTGCCTGCGGGGATGACCTCGCCAGCAGCGTAGGTCTTCGTCACATTGAGCTTGCCGTTGTTCACACTGTAAGTGGTCGCCTCCACACCCTCCGGCACAGTCAGGTTGACCGTACCATAATAGAGCGAGGCATAGCCAGTGGAGCCGATGGTCACCTCGATGTCGTCAGAAACGATCTCCTTGTAAAGCGACGGGTCTTGTTGAGAGCCTTTGTAACAGCGGAACATACCCTGCGTGTTGTATTGCAGACGATATGCGTTATGTTCCACATTGGTAATATTGGCCTTGCCATCATTATCGAAGGTGATATCCCATTTCGTACTAGCTTTAGTGGCACTGTTTTGTCTGGCCAGCGTGTTAGCGTCGTTGGTCAGCGCGAGATAGTAGTCGCCATCTTTGATGAGCCAGTAGTTGCCCGATTTCTCCAATACCAGCACTTGTGCTTCGTTTGCAGCGTCGTTCATATCTATCTGGTCATTGTTGATGGTCACATCGCCGATGGTGCCCTTGTTGGAATCGAATCCGGCGTAAGCCTTGCTGTCGGCATCATATACCAACAGATAGTTCTTGCCGTCCTCCAAGTCAGAGGTCGTGGAAATCTTCGCAAACACATTGTTACCTGGACCGCTTTGCTGACTTTGATTCACGGTCAGTGTGTAGGTGGCATCGTCGCAAGCCATATAGGTGTCATTACCTTCGAACGAGGCGATGATCGTAGCAACACCCTCGTTGAGGAGCGTCACCTCGCCCGTTTGTGCATCGACAGCGGCCACGGTGGGATTGCTGCTCTCATACACCACCTCGATGTCGGCATCCGCCGGTGTGATGATAAGCGCGGGAGCGGTGAAGTCCTCGCCCAGCGTGGCTGTGACCTCGTCGTCGGCGAAGGCGAGGGTGACGGGTATCGGACCCGGTTCATCGCCTCCTTCACTCACCAAGAGGAAGTCGTCAGCGCGTGCGTTTTTCGATGAACTGTTCTCAAATTTCAGTTCGAGCGTCTGTGTTCCGTAGGGCACATACACGGTGTAGGTATATTTTTGTTCGCTATAGCTGCCACCGCCGATGCTTACGCCAGTGGTGGAAGAGGAGACCGTCAGGTTAGCACGGTTGCTCATGAATGTCAGGATGAGGTTGCCGCTCACACCGCCCAATGCGATGGTAGCCTGGAAATAGCTGGTCTTGCTGATGAGCAATTCGGGTGCATTACCGCCAGCAAGATTCTCATTGTAAATCTTGGTGTTGGTTCCGTCATCGCCCGAGGAATAGACAGCTGTGGCGTTCTCCACGTCTTGCACCGGTGTGTCTTTGTCATTGCCCGACCAGTCTTCCTGCCAAACGATGCCGTCCTCTATCTCACCGTTCTGCTTAATGGTATAGGTGGCGGAGGCTACACGGCTGCTCTCACCATCTAAGATGGCGATGGCATTCACCGTGGTGGTCTCAGTCAGCGTGAAGCTGCTTGTGTAACGGGTGCTCGAGGCATTAGGAGTGCTACCGTCGGTGGTGTAGTAGATGGTGGCGCCGTTTTGGGTGGTGGTGATGAAGACATTCACCGATTCGATGTAAGTGCCGGCAATAGGCGTGAAGATGGGCTTAGCCACGGTCTCCGTTGCTGCACCGGAGTAATTGTCGTAATCGAAAGCCTCAGAGGTTTTGTCACCCCAGATATACTGTTCCAATCCCGGGTAATCGACAAAGGGGTTGCGGTTTCCTTGAACTTTTATGTCATAGACCGCATTGTTGCGGTCAATCTCTTTCTGACTCACCGGGTCGTTTTCCGACCAGCGCATCAGCATCCTCAATGCCCAGTCAGAGAGTCCGTTAGCAGTGAACATGCCGCCGCTCCAAGTGGAAGTCCTAAGCTCGCTTTCGTAGCATGTGACCATATAGAAATAGATACGCGCCAGGTCACCCTTATACTCATCGTTGGGTTCAAACACTTCGCCACTGTAGCCGATGCCAGCATCGCACGGTCCCCACTTACTGAAACCGTTTTTCGAGGTGCCGGAGGGGTTACTCGTCTCGCCGAAAGGTTTGTTGCCACGCATACTGTTCACCCAACTGTCCGTCGGCAACACATGGAAGATGTCGGAATACATGGGCGAGGCACCGTTGAACCAACTTTGCGGCACCGTGTGCTCCTTGTTGTAACCTCTTCCTTCGGTACCGGTAGTCGTGCTGTTGACCGTGTAACTGGTGATATTGGAGTAGATATCCCACAGATAATTATCCGGACGCATGTCGGTCGTTGCATAGTGACCGTTCAGACTCTTGTAGCTCAATTGCGTATGATTGTGGATAATCGTACAAAGGGCTGATTTCAGTGCCGCCCCTTTCTTGCCGTCGGCATTTTTGTAATAATCGCCTGAACCGTTGGGGGCTTGAGCCCATAACGCAGCTGCAAACACCAACAGCCACGCCGTCATAATAGTACGTTTCATGTTCTTCATATCGGTAAATGTTTTTGTTTGATTTCTTTTCTTAAGGGGCAAGGGTCATTCCCAAACATTATTGTGCGATTGCGGATGCTCTTGTCCTTCCGAGTCGAACGAGGTCTCATTGCCTAATTGTTCATAGCCCACCTTGTCGTGCAGGCTCAAAGCAGCCATCACCGGTTCTTCGGCGACGGTTTTCTTGATGTCGGGTTGGATGTATTCTTTCATTATATTTGAGAGTTAAGCGTTTGTGCTAAATTATTTGGGAGTCAAGGAAAAAATCAAAAATTCAAAAATTAAAAAAATAAAAGAGGAGTTAGGGGGCTTCTTTGGGAGTTTAGACAATAGTAATTTGGAGAGTAATCTCTCACCCCTTACCTCTCACCCCTTACCTCTATATTAGGGATTATGTTTCTTTCTCCAAAAGTAGTGATACCATCTGAAATAGGGTTCCCACAGACATTCAGCGGGGAAATAGCATACCATGCGCAAGTCGCGCCAAAGCGTCTGCACATTGCGTTTCGCCTGTGAGTCGGTCTCGCCCGAGAGCACGCGGTCATCGTATTTGCCGAAGTTGCCGCCCGACATCATCTCGCGCAACAGCAATTGTCCGCAGCGTCGGTGGGGTTTGATGACACACCACTGTTTCGGCATACCGAGCACCTCGGTGAGCACCCACATCACCGCACCGCTCATCTTACGGAGCCCCATGCGTCGCAGGTCGCTTTCCGTCTGCCGCCGTTCCTCCTCAGTAGGTTCGCCATGACTGGCCAGCAGATAATAATAGTCGATAATCTGTCGCAAGCCAATGCCCTCGCGCAGCACATGGTGACCGATATGCGTCATCTCAAACACCACGTTCATCCGCCAGGTGGGAACGGCAATCGGATGGTCGGTGCCCGGAAGCGTGACCAAGTTGTCGAACGACCGTTTGCCCTCCTCGACGAAGAAACGTTGCAAGCGGCGGTTATACCACGGGCAACTCATCCATGACGGTCGGTAATGCACCTCGATGGGAATCTTCTCCGTCTTGATGAAATCAATATGGTGATAGACGGCTCGGGCTTTCGGACGGATGGTGTGCACATAGTCAATCACTTTGTCGTCGCCGCCCTCAACATAGATGTCGATGTCGCCGCTCTGACGGAGCAATGGCTCGGGGTAGCGCATGGCATTGCCCTGACCTTTGAGCAGACACGAGCGGAACCCTTCGCTCAGGAATGTCTGATACACCCACGCGGCACGTTCATTGGCCTTGCGGTTCTTCCTTTGGATATTGGTGCAGGTGGCCATCCATTCCAAGACATCATCGTCGGTCGGTTTGTTGTGGCCGATGTTGCTCAGTCGTTGCATGCCGCGCCAACACACGCCCACGATGGTCTGTTGTTTCGCCCATTGATGCAGGTCGTGCCAGACGATATGCTCAGCCTCAGGCGGAACTTCAGCCTGCTCGTCGAGGCAGAATTTCACGAAGGATAAGTAATTGATATCACTCATGCCGCTCTTGATTCTTTTTCACTCCTTCCCATCAGGAAAACAAAGTTTCGCAACGGTTTTAGCATAGTTTTGCTCCGTACATTGCGTGGTGATAAAGTCGTGGAAACGGTCGTTCTCCTTGTTCCGTTCCTCCTCATGAGCCAAATAGTAGCGTATCTTGTCGCACCATTGCGCAGGGTCTTTGCCACACAACTGATAGGGCATGAAATACTCTTTCATGGCCTCGGCGTCTGAAGTAATCACCATCCTCCGGTTGGCTGCGGCCTGATACATCACCGTGAGTCCGGCGGGAGCATTGATGCTCAATGGGAGCACCACCAAGGTGGACTGACACAGGCGGTGCATGAAATGTTTGATGGGCAGGTCGTGGTCGATGATGACATTTTGGGGAATGTCGCCATTGTGCTTCTTCATGAACGGCCGGTATTGATGCCCCGGCATAATCATATAGAATTTCACCTCCGGGGTAGCTTTGACGATGTCGAGCATCAACTCCCAGTCGCGACCGCTTGAACCACCGCTGAACACAATGTTCCTGCTCTTTCCTTCCTCAAACTGCGGTGTATAGTAGTAGTCGTGATACACATCGTGCAGGAGCGTGTACTCCACATCAATGCCCAATTGGCTGTTCAACCATTTGCCGTAAGGCACCGAGGTGACCGTGGCTTTGAAGTTGTCCGCTTGAAGCGCTTTCTTGCAGATGTATCTGTGTAACCAGTTTTTTGGGCTCTTTTCCACCTTCAACAGCACATTCAGACATACAAACCGCCGTTTGCGGAAGGTCAGACGGCACATCCACCATGCCAGCACCGCTTGTAAATAGTGCCATCCCACGATGGTGTCGTTTTTTTTCGAGCGCCAAATCACTTTCACACTACCCCAGAAATGTCGCCAATGGCGCATATACCAATGCTTGTAATCGTGCGAATAGATGCTGCGCACATTCTCCTCGCCCAACTCCTGAATGAGGTATTTGTTATCCCAGCGGTCGTGATGGAAAAGAAAGTATATCAAAGATGAATGTTGAGTGTTGAATGTTGAATGATGACGAGTTGTTGAGGTCAAAGACCGAAAAATTGTCGCCTGCGGCGATGAAAAATGTTGAGTGTTGAATGTTGAGTGTTGACGAGTTGTTGAGGTCAAAGACCGAATGCAGTAACTACACCCTCCCCTCGGGGAGGGTCGGGGAAGGGGCTTTAATCTCTATGATACAAATCGCGCGTATAGACCTTGTCTTTCACATCATCGAGCACACTGTCATAGCGGTTGGCGATGATGGCTTGGCTCTGCGCCTTGAACGCCTCAATGTCGTTCACCACACGGCTGCCGAAGAAGGTGGTGCCGTCTTTCAACGTGGGTTCATAGATGATGACCACGGCACCTTTGGCCTTGATGCGCTTCATCACGCCCTGAATGCTGCTCTGTCGGAAATTGTCTGAATTGGTCTTCATCGTCAACCGATATACGCCTATGACGCAATGCCGCTCATCGTCGGGCGAGTAGTCGCCCCGGTCGTGGTAGTCGTAATATCCCGCCTTGGTGAGTACGCGGTCGGCAATGAAATCCTTACGGGTGCGGTTGCTCTCCACGATGGCCTGAATCAGGTTCTCGGGCACATCAGCGTAGTTAGCCAGCAACTGCTTCGTATCCTTGGGCAGACAGTAGCCGCCGTAGCCGAACGAGGGGTTGTTGTAGTGGCAGCCGATACGGGGGTCCAGTCCCACACCGCGAATGATGTCGGCGGTGCAGAGTCCCTTCATCTCCGCGTAAGTGTCCAACTCATTGAAGAAACTCACGCGCAACGCCAGATAGGTATTGGCGAAGAGTTTCACCGCCTCGGCCTCAGTGAAGCCCATCACCAGCACCTCCACGTCTTCTTTCAGCGCACCGTCTTTCACCAACGCTGCGAACGTCTCAGCCGCTGTTTTCAGTCTCGGGTCGTTCAGGTCTGTGCCTACAATGATGCGGCTGGGGTAGAGGTTGTCGTAGAGTGCGCGGCTTTCGCGCAGGAACTCAGGGGCGAAGAGAATATTCTTAGAACCTGTTTTGCGTCGGATATGTTCAGTGAATCCCACGGGAATGGTCGATTTGATGACCATGATGGCGTTGGGGTTGCATTGGTTCACCAAGTGGATCACCTGTTCCACGGCCGAAGTGTCGAAATAATTCTTCTTACTGTCGTAGTTGGTCGGCGTGGCGATGATGACGAAATCAGCTTCTTTGTACGCTTTCTCGGCGTCGAGTGTAGCCGTCAGGTTCAGCTCTTTCTTCTTCAGATATTCCTCGATTTCGGGGTCAGCGATGGGCGACACGCGGTGGTTAATCATCTCCACCTTTTCGGGGATGATATCCACAGCCGTGACGTAGTTGTGCTGTGCGAGCAGAACAGAGAGCGACAGACCCACGTAGCCTGTTCCCGCAACAGCGATGTGATAAGATTCTTTTTGCATAGTTGATAACATGAATTGTCGGTATGAAATCATTACCCTCTCGGAAAGATGTATTTTCTCACCAAGGGTATTTTCATGATTGCGAAGGAAATCACCGTACTGATGATGAGTGTCAATATCAATTGGATGATGCCAATATCAATCCGGCCTAATTGCTGCCCGTGAGGCATCACTTTTGCCAGGAGTCCATACACAAACAAGTGAATCAGATATATTTGGAATGAATATTTGCCAATCAGCATGAGCAGCTTACTCTTGACCAACCATTTACGGTAAGAATAAATCATCATGAAGAAAGACGCCGCAATCAATGTCCTTCGGATATAGTGAAAAATGACGTTGCCTTGTGTCAGGTCGATGAAGGCGAAAGCAACGAGGACAGCAAAGGTGAGTGTCCAAAAGATGGGTTGGTTGGCGAGCGCTTTCTTCTGCATGAACAACCTAACTAAGATGGCCGGCCAGAGGAAGAAAACACCGTTCATGATGGCCAGGGGAGTCCATCGGCGAATGTCGTGAGTGAAGGTCTCGAAGGGTACAGCCGTGAAAAAGGCCAAGAGGATAATCGCGATTTGAATCGTTCTGGAACAATTGAAGAAAATGTTGCGGAAGAACAATACAACCACCATCGTTGGCATGAACCACAGGAACTGGGCATTGATGCTGTTATTCCACAGTTTCTGGTTGGCACCAAGGAAGAAAGCGGTCACCGCATCACCGATGTTGGCATGATGTGTCATCGCCCAGTTGGCTGCCATGCTGAAAAAGAAGAACCAGATGTATGGCACGTACATTCTGATGGCATCCGTTTTCAACTTCGACAGGAAGTCTTGGGTACCGGAAAGCGGTTTGCAGCCATAAACAAAAGGAAGGGTGAGAAAAGCAGAAACATGGAAGCTATAAAGAATTTTCCAATACGTATAATGAGTCAGTTGACCGTTAGCACCATAACAATCAGCCAACAAGTGACAGTGGCCTATCAAGATTAGGATCATCACCAATCCTTTGATGGCTGTAGATTCATCCCGGCCAATAAAAGAGGGGGCGCCTTTCTCTTTCTTGTTATTTAAGTCCATGAAAGAAAACTGTAGAAATCCTGATAACTATGCTAATGGGTTTTTCTCCGACCGATACCATTCGATGAAGCGGGTGATACCCTCGTGCAGTGTCACGCGCGGTTTGTAACCGATCTCCGTCTCTAATTTGGTGGTGTCGGCGTTGGTCATATACACATCTCCGGGCTGCATCGGCATCATCACCTTTTCGGCCTTGATTCCCAAGGCACCTTCTATCTCAGAGATAAAATCGATGAGTTTCACGGGATGTGAGCAACCGATGTTATAGACACGGAAGGGCACATGGTTGGCACATTGCTCAGCCACCGGCGGTTGGTCCAAACATTGGATGGAACCGAACGCGATGTCATCAATATAAGTGAAGTCGCGTATCATATCGCCGTAGTTGAACACCTTGATAGGTTCACCCTTAGAAATAGCCTTAGCGAAGAGCATGGGCGCCATGTCGGGCCGTCCCCATGGACCATAGACTGTGAAATAGCGCAGTCCGGTGGCCGGGATGCCATACAACTTACTGTAACTGTGAGCCATCAGTTCGTTGGCCTTCTTCGTCGCAGCATAGAGACTCACAGGCGCATCCACTTTGTCCTCCTCAGAGAAAGGCGCCTTCGTGTTCATCCCATAGACTGAACTTGACGAGGCGAAGAGCAGATGTTTGACTGTGTGGTTTCTGCATGCCTCTAAGATGTTGAGAAACCCCGTCAGGTTGCTCGTCAGGTATGCGTAGGGATTGGTAATCGAATAGCGCACCCCAGCCTGGGCCGCCAGGTTCACCACTTTGTCAAACTGTTCATCGTCGAACAGTTTGTCAATAGCAGCCTTGTCTTCCAATGCCATGCGAAGGAAACGCAGGGTAGGGTAGGTGCTGCTCTCGTAAGTACGTCCGTCTTCTATGTCTGTATGTCCGTCGCCGATGCCCAGTTCGTTGAGCCGGCCCAGTTTCAGACGCGGGTCGTAATAGTCGTTGATATTGTCGATGCCGACCACCTCGTCGCCACGTGCGACAAGCAGTCCTGCAATTCTTGAGCCGATGAATCCCGCGGCTCCGGTTACTAATATTTTCATTGTTCAATCCTCCCCAGAACCCCCTCCCAAGGAGGGGGCATGAGCCGAGTTTTTTTGATTAAGGTTTTATTTTTGTCTTTTATTCTACCCACGCCTCTCGCCCCAAAGTAATCTCTTACCTCTCACCCCTTACCTCTTACTTCTAAAAAGCTGTTGTGCCTCTTGGTAGCTGTCGAGTGAGCCGATGTCGAAACGGGTGCCGGGCATCTGCCATGCGAAGATGGGCGTGCGGTCCACAAGATAATGAGCCAGGTTGCCGGGCGCATCGAAACCGCACCCGTGGTTCATACAGTCGCGGATAAGGGGCAAATCGCTCCGCTTATAGATGTAGAATGGCGGCACAGCCCAGTGCGACACAGGTTGTTCGGGTTTCTCTTGCATCAGAAGTACACGCATGTTGTCATCCACCGCGATAACCCCAGTACGTTGCAATCGGCGCAGTTCCGGTTCGTGATGACACATGATGACCGATGCCCCCTTTTCATGGAAAAAGTCGGAAAAACCTTGTAAAGAGAAGTCAAGGATGTTGTCTGCTGCCAACACCATGATATCGTCATCAATATGGCATTGCTCAAGAGCCAAGAGCAAGTCGCGAACAGCACCGAGACGAGTCTCGTTGGTCGTGGTCCCATCATCAACGATGGTTATAGGGTGTTTGAAAGCGGTCTCATGGCTCCATGCCTTAAACTGCTCGTAAAACTTATGGTTGCTGACGATGATGTGCTCTTCGATACCTTGAATGGCATCGACATCAGCCATCAGACGGTCTAATATCGTGGTGCCGCCCACCTCCAATAGAGGTTTGGCCTTTTTCTCGGTCAAGGGGTAAAGTCGTGTAGCATACCCCGCTGCTATGATGATACTTTTCATTTCAATTTACGATTCGTCGTTCAGCTTTTATAAGAAGTCCACTCCATTGCTGAGGTCGCAGAAGAACACCTCGAAAGAGTCTTTATACTGCGGATAAACCTTCAGATACTCCTCTGTGACGTACTGTTTGATGTTGGTTTCTTCTTTCGGGTCAACCAGGGCGATACAGGCGCCTTTGAATCCGGCACCGCTGAAGCGCCCGCCGTAGATGCCTTTGGTGCGGCGCATGATATGGTAAATCTCAATGAGTTCGGGCGACCCGCATTCGTAGTTGTTCATAGAACTCTCGCAACTCTCAAACATCAGTTGGCCGAACGCGGTGATATCACCTTTTTTCCATGCCTCGGCTCCCGCTTTCACTCGGTCGCATTCCGAGTAGAAATGTTTCGCTCTTTTGGCGAAGCGTTTAGGCATCGTTGCCTCATGGCGTTCAAATATCTCCTCCGTCACATCGCGCAGACGGGTCTCTTGCAGTTCTTTCAGAGGAATGTCCTCGTAGGCTTGCAGCATCCATGCCGCCGTCTTGCACTCCGACACACGCAGGTTGTAATCGGTGCCTGTGAGTTTACGAGTCACACCGCTGAAGAAGATGCCCACCTTGAATGGCAATGGCTCCTTGCCGTTGCCAAAAGGCAGCAATTCATATTTCGAGTCACGCGTATCCAAATAGAGCAGTTTGTCGTCTTCGCAGAGCACCACGCAGGCCTGGTCGAGGATACCGTTGTTGAGTCCGACATACTCCCTTTCTGCCACAGAAGCATAACGTATCACTTGCATCTTATCCAGTCCCAGACCGTTCACCTTATCCACAGCCATGACAAAGCCGCACAGCAGCGCCGCCGACGAAGAGAGTCCTCCGATAGGCATGGAGCCCTTGACGATGCCGCGTACACCTTTGGTCAGATGGAAATCGCGTTGCAGAGCCCATACAGCTCCACGGAGGTAGTCGCCCCAGTTATTCTGTTTCTCGTCGATAGGACGCTGCACGTTAAAAGTCATCAGTCCCTCGAATGAGAGCGAAGCCATCTCAACCTTCCCCGTCTCTGTAGCTGAAAAGAGAAAGTCGATGCCGCTGTTGAACGCGAATCCTGACACCAGACCATGTTGGTGGTCCACATGTGCCCCGAGGGGGCAGATGCGGTAGGGTGAAAACAATTGATATAATGCGTCGCCTTTACCGAAGAAGGTGCGATACGCTTGGAATAAATCGGTCATATATAGAATGTTGAATGTTGAATTTTGAATGTTGAGTTGTCGCTTCGCGATGTTGAATGTTGAATGATGAATTGTGAGTTGTTATGCGAGAAAGGACGGGGAGAGGCTGACTAAGTTATTTTAAAGGACAATGCTTAATCATCAAAACTTGGGGCGGTCGGTGGTGACGATGCATCCTTGATTGATGTATTTGGTTACCTCTTCTTTGTCGTTCACCGTCCACACGATGGTCTTTAGTCCGAGGGCTGCCGCTTCGCTGATCCATTCAGGGTGTGCTTCCATGACAGATGCTTGATAGTCAATGCCGATATATCCTGCGTTTTTCACTTGTTGTGGTGTCATGTTGCCACGCAAGTAGAATGTTTGCGGACCGCGTCCTCTTCTTACCAAGCGGTCGCAGTACCTTGCATTGAACGAGACAAAAAGCACCCTTTCGGCCACTCCGTAGGCCATGACCATAGACAGCAGCAAGTCGATGTCGCACTCCTTGATGTCAAGGACCAGTTTCACAGGACTGGCCGACATCTTCAGCACTTGAATGAATTCCTCCAATCGTGGTAGTGGTTCGCCGTTGGCCAACGGGTGTTGCCGTAATTCTTCATAAGTGCTTTTACTGATGTTGAGTCCGTCGTGAGTTGTGTTATGGCAAACCACCAGCACCCCGTCAACGGTCTGCCGGACATCGCATTCCGAACCATAGATGTTCAGTTGAAGTGCAGCCTCAAATGCTGCCAATGAATTCTCTGGTCTTTGGGTACCGCTTCTGTATCCCCGGTGAGCGATGACGGGTATTTGTTCGTGTTGTTCAATGTCTACAATAATGGGTGGGATGACGGGTGAACTGTCATCTTCGACGTTATCGGCTTGACAGGCGGTGGCCATGAAGGCCAGCAAGCAAGTCAGCAAGAGTGTAAAGTGGTGGAATATGTGTCGCATGAGGCTTCGGGATAATGATAGCGCCTTATTTTGCTTGGCGTTCAGCGAACGGGTCGTGATAACACCCGAAAAGCTGTTTGGTAAATTGCCAGAAAAATTTCATGTCGTCCACAAAATAGCGTTTGAAGAGGCGTTTCGGCTCTTTTATGAAGCGGTAGAACCACTCCATTCCTATCTTGCGATAGAATTTGGGCGCGCGTTTCAGCGTTCCCGCTTCAAAATCGATGGTGGCACCGAGTGCCATCCACACATCTACACCCGGCATGCGGTCCTTCCATTTCATGATCCATTTCTCTTGTTTGGGGGCGCCTACGCCCACCAGCACCACATTGGCACCGCTCGCGTTGACAATACGTGTCAGTTCCTCGCACTCATCCTCTTTCTTCTCGAATCCGAACGACGGAGAGTGGGCGCCTACCACGATTTCCCGCCCCATGCGTTCATTGATGCGCTCCATGGCTTTTTTCGCGATGCCCTCGCGCGCACCGAGAAGGAAAATGCGACAGTCGGGGTCATCCTTATGGTATTCGTAAAAGGCGGTGAAGAAACTGCTACCGGGGATGGCTTCTGGAAACGACTTTTTGAGTAGTTTCGAGAGGAAATAGAGGATGCGGCTGTCGCATACCACCCAGTCGGCCTGTTGATACACCTCATAAAATTCACGGTCTTTTTGTAACTTAACCAGATGGTCGAGATTGGGTGTCACGAGCACCCCTTTCTTCAGTTGCTCCAACAACTGTGCTTGTGTGATGTCAAGCACGTCGGCATTGAGTATTTTGATTGTGTCGGCCATATCGTATAGAAGTGTTAAGGATGATTTGTTTTTTCATTGATCCCGGCCACAGCTCTTTTTTTGATACCGAGGACAGTTAATACCCTGCTGAATAACATGGCTACCATATAGGAAACAGCCCAACAAGCCAGTAATGCGAGGGGTATAGGCATGATGTCATAGAAAGGATGGCGCAAAGCAAGGAAAGCAAGTCCATGCACCAGATACCATTCATAACCTATCTTGTCGGTGAACAAGAAAAAATGATTGACAAAGGGGATGGATAGCTTGTAAATGATAAGGGCTAATGACAGGTAGCCGAGAAGAGAAGGAATGTCGTTGTATAGTTTAAAGATACCGCCCACTTTTCCTGTCACCCCCGTCAGAGCCATACCAACCACAGCCCCGACTAATAGTATGCCCCATCCAGGCACCCGTACCCGCTCTGGGGAGCGGTGATATAATTCTGCTAACTTCATTCCTGCAACAAATTCCCATAAGTATTGCAAAAAGCAGCTGTTCCAAGCACGGTCATTCTCTTTTCCCAATACTCCCACGAGCGTCGCCCACGCCAGACTGATGACGAGCGCCAATGGCAGTCCCCATTTCCCCTTAAACAGACGGATGATGACGGGCCAGCACAGATAAAACTGGATGATGGTGGAGATGAACCATAAAGAATAGGCGTAGGAGGTGTCAAGAGTATGGTCGAACATCTTGAATAGAAACACATGACTCAACAACGTGGTCAAGTCGAATGCTCCGTATTGGAGATAATAAAAGATAACGAAAAGAGGCAAAACCAATAAATAAGGAAGATAAACCCTTGAAAAGCGCTTTTGCATGAACTCTGGATAAGTGGCCGGTTTCCGCAGATGCGAAAGGTAAAGGCCAAAACCACTCACCAGTATGAACACATGCACACCGCCCCCGCCAAATGAGGCTGCGGTGTTCAAAAACCCCTTAGTGGCGGGGTGTACCAAATGCATCAAAATAATGGTGAAAATGGCATAGCCACGCAAAAAACTGACTACTTCAAGCTTTTTCATACACCTTTCATGTTTACTGCAAAGGAGTTTAGATTATCCATTTTCCTCATTGTTATATGTAGCTTTAAAAAAGTCAAATAGTGTTGAGTCAAACGGTGTTGATGTCGTCGGCTTTTGTTTATACAAGATAGGGAAGTCCCACTTCACGACGGAGCCATAGTTCATATACGGGGTCAACAAAAAGGTATGAGTCGTGGCATATCTCAATGAAATCTTTTTCCACCAATACTTTTTTGTTACGGACAATGGTTTGGCTTCCTCCTAAACCATATTTCAAAATGACAGCCTGACTGTTGAGGTGGTGCTCACCATTAACCAATGCGCGGAGCATGGCTCGTTGTGAAGGTGCTAAAGCATCAGTTTCGCTCTCAAATACTGGCGAATTGGTGTCGATGAGCGTTTCTATCTGTTGGTCGATGGTTGGGTCGGTTACGGAATGAATGGTGGCACTCCATACAAAGAAACTCAGTTGCTGTACATACCAAGAGTGGCATTTTACGATGTCACATATCCTTTTGGCCTGTATTTCACTGATAGATTTTCCATAATCTGAAAAGCCCTTTTGGATATAAGGTATCCAATATTCACGATCTATTTTCTGGATATACATGATTTGGCCAAAGCGATAGAAAGGATGGCTGGAATTTTCAAAGATATCGAGCATCATATGGCGTTTACTGCCGTAAAGACAATAGTTCACTGACTGATGCTGCTGCCATACAGAGCGCAAAAGTCCTTCCATCTTTTTCCATCCTGGCAGCTTAGCTAATTGTTGGAACTCGTCAATGCAGATAATGACATGGAGCCCGCGCGACTGGGCAATCTTTTCAGGCAACTGAAGTATTTCTTCAGCACTTTTCTCAAGCGGTTGGTACGACAAGTCTAACTCGATGGCATTCAGTGGGTCACTTTTCAGCGTTATGCTGGGTGTCAGAGCCTGAAGGTATTTTTTTACCCATTCGATACTTTTTTTAAACGCAGAAGACAACCCGTTGATTACAGCGGTAGCGTAGGCGTTGTAAAAATCCTGGCTGCTGTGGATTCGAAAAGCATCAATATAGCATACGCGTACATAATGGTCTTCTTCTGTCATTTCAGACATAGTGGCCTTTACTAACGATGACTTTCCCCATCGTCGAGGCGAGATGAGCATAACGTTAATGCCGTGAGAAAGAAAATTTTTAAGTTGTGTACGCTCCTTCTGCCGGTCAATAAAGTTATCCTTTTCTGCTAAATATCCGTATATAAAAGGTCTGTCCATGGCGTCATTTTATTTGGTTATTGCCTGTTTTCTACTTTGCTTTTGCGTTCTTGCCGTTAGAAACTACAGCATGGAATACGTTCTCTGCATAACAGGTGCCGCGGATACTTTTGTCCTCAAAAAGGTCGTTGATGGCATCGACGGCCGCCATCGATGGGTTGGCTATCAGCCTGGCCAATTCAGTGTCGGTGGCAGCTCGGCAGGAATGGGCTATCTCGGTAAAACCTTCATCCAGTGTCTCTGACTTTTCGTAGAAGTCTTGTTCGTCAGGCATATAGAAAATGATAGGACGCAGCACCAGCGCATAATCCACATAGCAACTGCTATAGTCGGTCACCAACATGTCGCAAGCACCCATCAACTGCTGGTTGTCGGTCACATCCTTGTAACTGAGTATTCTGAAATCGTCACGGTCAGGCAATTCAATAGGCGGTGTCAGAGGGTGCAACTTCACTAAGAATAGCATATTCTTTTCTTGCAACACATCATGCAGTTCCTTGCTTTGATACAGTGCCGTGACGATACGCTCCATAGCATCCTCGCCCATGGTTTGCTGTCGATAGGTGGGCATGAATATGGCAACTTTCTTTTTGGGGTTGATGCCGATGCTGCTTAAGACCTCATCGCGATTCACTGATCTCAGCACATCGTTGCGTGGCTGACCGGTGATATAAATCTGTTTCGGGTTGAGTGTGAACATCCTTGTTACCCATCCGGCTGCATATTCAGATGTCACTGTAGATACGTTGCGGTAAGTCCATGAGAAGAAATGGTCGAGCGTCTTTTTCAGCCGTAACTTCATCCCGTGATACTTGCCATTGTAAATCTGTTTGAAACCCATGCCATGCCATAAAGCCACGACCTTGGCTCCCCCAACGAGCGGCCACCACCCGAAGTCCATCAGTCCGTGCGTATAAAAAGCCACTCCAGCCCGCAACTGTATCTTTTTGCCCTTCCACGTGCTGTTCAGATACGCCTCATGTCCTAGCGCTCTCAGCTGGTTGACGATGTTGGCATTGTTGGTGAGCCATACGCAGCGGTATTCATCGCTATGAGCCTGAAGCATGTATTCAAACATTGCCTTCGAATTGTCGTCGTATTTTTTTCCTTCTAAGGCACCGAATATCCACAGCCTCTTGTTCCGGAAAGGTATAAGACGGCAGAGGTTAAACAGCACGATGTTGAGCGGATAAATGATTTTCTTATAGGGAATCATCTCTTACAGTTGTTTTTTTCGTCATCATCCATCAGACAAACACCTTTTTCAGTTCGGCGTCGATACGACTTAGAACCACAGACTCAGTGTAAAAGTCTTTAATCCGTTCTCGTGCCTGTCGGGCATATGTATTCCTACTGGGTATTTCATGGATTTTTCCACTTAGGCTGTTAGAAACGTTTATCTCAATGAGAAGATTTTCTTCCATTCGTAGTCCTCTGTCCTGAAAGTCTGCGAGAAGAGCCGTGCTATGCAGCGGGTTATGTAGGCCAAAATCAAGACCCCAATCGTGATGATAATTAAGTTGAGCGGGAAGATACAGTTCAGCTTATCTGTGATGATGCAACGCTGTGTAAGGTACGCTTCAAGGCATAATCCTCCAATAATTATAATGAAGGCATTACCCCATTTGTGATGATATATCCGCTGAAAGACAGGGGCATGTAACAGCTTATATAGGTAAAAGACAATACCGGCAAGAAATAAAATCATGATGATTTGGTACGGCCCTACGGCGGGAATCTTTTTTGCGGCGAACTGTATGCTGTAGTAGCAGACGAGACAGATGAAAAACTTAATGGAGTCGGATTTGGGCGAGTATTTTAACTCTTTGTGGTGAACACCCAAATATGCGCCTAAAAGCGGGAAGAAGAAATTGGGCAACCATCTGAAGTGCGAATTCGTACCAAAGATGCCTCTTACTCCGGTTTCGTATTTGTAGGGAAAGAAAAAGATATAGACGATGAGAGTGATGAGTGCTAAAAAAGCAACCACCCACGGAATGTGGTCGTAAAGATATTTCCTGATTAACCATAAGAAAATATAATAAATCATGATGGCTACTAAAAAAGGTCTTCCAAAGCTCAAAAAGAAATTCCAACCCATGTCATTACTACACCAAGGCAGGGCCATCATCACAATCAGACATGCGACACTGGACGGATAGATACGGTTGATTCGGCGTTTGTAATAGTTGCCGAAGTCTCTCATTTGCCCGAGAAAAATAGTATAGCCAGAGGCAAACAGAAACAACTCATCGCCAATGGCTCCGCCGGTGGCTAAGATCGTAAAATGCGGATACGCCTTGTCGGCATGGCTGTTGATGATCAAAAAAACCGCAATAAATTTGATGATGTCAATACTATAGTCTCTTTCTTTGGGCATATTGTGTGCTTAATGAAAAAATGAAACAATTCAAGCTGGTTCCATTCGTCTGGGCTCTGCTATATTTCATGTAGGTGTTGCTGTAAAGAGCTGTACCTCATCGCTTGTTAAGCAGATTCCACAGACTCAGCTTTTCAACTGTAGCAGACTCAGTATTTCTTAATGGCTGTAATAGTATAGGGATAACTATGGCCATGGGGAACATCTCGGCTCTGATTAGAGCACCTGATGTGGCACCGACAACGAGGTAGATTAATATTGCACAGAAGAAATTCTTCCTATAGAACAATTCGAGTTTAGATTTCACTACATATATGGTTGTCTTAATCCAGAATAAGCCCCAAAATAGCAAGCCAAAGAAGCCAAATGAATATAATAACTCAAACACATCACTATGAGCATGCGGCAACTTAATACGCCAGTATGCTATTGAAATCTCAAAGATGCTTCCCATGCCATTACCAAAGAGGTAATTCTCGTTTTCAACATACTTGTCGAATAGAAACTTCCAAAATTCTGATCTTCCAGAACCGTAACCACCACCGCCGTAAAATTCCATCGACTCGTAAGAAGAGTGCCCTTCAAAGAATCGTTTGATCACTTTGTCTCCTACATAATCCCAAGCCCTGAAAATAAAAATAAGAGCAATGACAAAACCTAAAGCCAAGTATTTCTTGCTGACATGCTGCTTGAGGATAGGCCAGATAAAGGGCACTGCTACAAGCATGGCCAAAATGCTGGTACGCCGCAAGGAGAACAAGCAGAATATCATGCAGATTGTATAAAGAATCAGACCTTTCTTGTTGCTAAAGAAAGTGAATATGAGTGGAACGGCCAACGCCAGTCCGATGGATGCCGTGTCACCTCCAGACCTGATTGAAGCATCGGCGACGGAACCGAAAGCCCGGCCCATATAAACCTTGTAGCAGCACTCGGCAATGAACGTGACGGTGTATAGTTGCATCAACCAATTGTTTTTTTTGTTTTGCTCGTAAGTATAAAAGAAAAACAACAGGAAGAGTGATAACAGCCATCTGATGTACATGTTAAAAATGAAATAGCGGTTGGGCCAGTAAAACTGAATAATCAGCATTATAATAAACAAAGCCAAGAACCACTTAAGCGGCTGATAGCATTTGGGGAACTTGAGTGGCTTTACTAACAAATAGTATGCTATTGTCAGTAATGTAATGCCATTAGCCACATAGATGAGAACACGTCCACCCGCGAGCCCGCCTCGGTCTAGAAACAAGTTCAGAATATTAGCAACTATCAGGCAAATAAGTACAATCTTATGGTACATGTCGTTATATATTCTTTTTCTTAAGGATAATTCACGGAGTTTCGTGCAGATATGGGGGACGTTTTGCTAAAACTTTCCCAACGTGAATTTCAAATATTTGTATTGATGATTTTCGTAACAACAACCAAAATCAGGCAGGTCATCAACATGACGGCAACATACAGGGCGATGCAAGCGATATGGCTGGTCATATATTTGGCAAGCAGCTTGATGAAAACGTTTAAAGCCAACGTGTTGGACATATAAAAGACAAATGAATCCTCGTCAATTTACAATAGTCATCTACATAGGCCAATCAACTGGCAAAAGTAGAGAATGACGATAGACCCATTGATGCCTTGGCGATGTCTGTGTATCCTAAACGCTTCTTAGCCATAAAAGTAGAGGCTTGTGGTCGATATGATTCAATTCTTTCCTGTTTTTGACTCTTTCGAAATCACTCTGCCGCTTTGCAATTTATAGTCATAGCTGTGCCGACCCTCCGCGCGGAAATCAGTGTGGTAGCGCTCCAGCACATCATGAAACACCTCGTCGTAGCGGGGGATGAACAGGTCGTCCTTGGCTTCGATATGGGCGATGATGTCTTCGGCAAGCTGCTCGGTCTCACTCAGGTCGGTGGCACCGCCGTTGAAACTGGTTCCCTTAATAGAACCGGGCGACACATTGAGAATACGGTTTTGTGAACCGTTTTTCTCTAACTCTACGTTTACGCTCTCAATGAATATCTTCAGCGCGGCTTTTGTGGCTCCGTAGAGTGAGAAGAAGGGCGATGACATGAATCCGGCAATGCTCACCATCACACCGCAATAGAAATCGTCGGCTGAGGCAAGACGGTCATAAAACCGTTTGATAATGCGTATCACAGGGATGGTATTGACTTGAAAGTAAGTGCTAATCATCTCTTCCGGTACATCGCGGAACAAAGCCAACCTCCCAAAACCAGCGGTGATGATAATCCCGTCGATATCGGTGAAACGATCGAACAGACTGTAATCTTGACTCGTCAAGTCGAACTCATAACTGTCAATTTTCTCGTTTTTATGTTCTTCAGCCAATGGGGCTTTATCTACGATATAAACTCGTTCTGTACTCTCTCGCTTGGCGAGCGTCATGGCCATGGCTAATCCAATGCCGTTGGCACCTCCTATGATTAATACTCGTTTCATTATATTTCCATGAAATGATTATGTTTTGTCAACTGTTCCATTGCTCGTGCCATGGCAATGCTCTCCGCGGGGCGCAGGCGGGCAGAGAAGAGACGGTGGTTGTAGATGCATGAGATAAACTCCTGTATCTCGTAACGCAAGCCCTCGCCGTCCCACTTGTAGAAAAATTTCTTGTTCTGGTTCTGGTCTTCATAGCGCAGTTCGAAGTAGTCGGTCTTCCACCACGGAGCGGGCACGTAGGCATAGCCTTTGGTGCCTGAGATGACCAGATTGCCCTCTGTCTTCACACCCAGACCCACTTTGAATGAGCAAACAGCCTTGGCATAGCGCATCACCCCTTTGGTATAGATATCCACACCATTCTCCATGCGTGAATAGATGTTCAGGTTCTCCCACTCGGTACCCATGAGCCGCATGATGGGCAACAGGGGATAGGAGCCCAACTCATAGAACGAGCCGCCGGCCTGATGGGGGTCGAGCTCGCGCAAAGTGGGGTCGCCCCACACCTTCGACTCTGATGCCTCGATATCTACCACCTCGCCTATCAGACCGCTTTTGATCATCGTGATGAGATGGTTGAATGCCGGACAGTAGGCCGTCTTGTTGGCTTCTAAAAGCACTAATTGCTTGGTCTCGGCCATCTCAAACAACTCGCGTGCCTGCGCCTCGCAGAGTGTCAGGGGTGTCTCGCAAAGCACATGCTTGCCATGCTGCAAGGCGTATTTGGCTTGCTCGTAGTGTGAGAGGTGGGGCGTGGCGATATAGACGGCATCTACCTGCTCTACCAGTTCTTCGAAAGATGATGAGCACTGAATAGAAGGTGCTGCGCTGTCATCGCCTGTCTGGCGGATGAGGTGCTCGGCCTGTGCCGGATTGATGTCATACACTGTGCACACGTTGACCGAACTCACCACTGCGGCCTCCTTGGGAAAGCGCCGCGCGATGCGGCCGGCACCGCAGATGCCGATGCGCACCTCGTCGTCCTGCTCCTCGCGTAGCATGGTGGATGAGATGCCCTCGGTGCGTGGCAGATAGACCACCTGGCAGAACTCGTTCAGATAGTCGAACTTACCCACCCAGTCGCTGCCCACGGTGAAGATATCTACATCGTAGCGTTGTATGTCGTCGATTTTCTGCCCCACATAGTCTTCGATGATGATTTTGTCGGCCAGTCCGGTGGCCTTGACGGCCTCCACACGTTCTAAGACGTTGTTTTTGACATTGAGCTTGCCGCGCTCGCGGTCGAAATTGTCGTTGGTGACCCCTACGATGAGGTAGTCGCCCAGGGCCTTGGCCCGCCTGAGCAGGTTGATGTGCCCTTGGTGCAGCAGGTCGTAGGTGCCGTATGTGATTACTTTCTTCATTTCAACTGTTTGATGTTTAGTGTTGAGTATTCTTCATCAGATATTTTCGCAATTCTCGAGCCATGACTTGATATCCTTCGGCGCTGGGATGGAGCCCGTCGAAAGTATAGCTTGGATTGAGCTTCCCATCTTTGAGAAAGGCGTCAAACACAGGCACATATATCACGTTGTCCATTTCGCTCTGCGTCAGCGCTTGTATCTTCTGGTTAAAGATTATATAATTGGCATTGTAAGGGAAATCGCCATCTTTCTCGCCGTTGCGTGGAATCAGAGAGAAGAGATAAATCCTTCTCGCGTTCAGTTTCTTCAGCACGTCGATGTAATGTAGGGCATATTCATCGAGACTGTTGTTCGTGATTACCTTTGCCATGTCATTGGTGCCAATCTCCACCACGCAGTCAGTACCTGCAAGCGTGCTGGCGTCTATCCTGCCGAGAAAAGTGTCTATGCCTTTGCCCGACCATCCATAGTTATTACATTCGTAATCAGGGAAAGCATGACTCACACCCTTCCAGATTTCGATGATAGAGTCTCCCAGAAAGTTAAGCACAGGCCTTGGCTCGTATGCCGTTTCGTTGTTGCACGAGCAAACGAACAGGAAAATAAAGATGGTTACAAGCAAAATGCGTAATCTCATCATTCTGCACTTACTCTTTTTAAACCCGATGAGAGGTCAGCAGGTCGATATTTTCCATTCTTTGATGGTCATGGTGGCAGTGTCGATGCTGACGCCTACTTTGACCACATCGTCGCTGCCCGTTTGGTAGGGTAGGGCATAGCCTCGGTCGTCAATCTGGCGCAAGGCAGCGCCGGGTGTGGCTGAAGTCTTCAATTCAAACACGTATGTGGTGCCGGGCATGTGCACCACCATGTCGATGCGGCCGGTGAAGCATTTCACTTGAGTGCGCGCATACACGTTGAGCATGTTGAATATGAGGTAGAACGTGTATTCATAGAATCCCTCGGCGGTGGTAGCCTCGGCCAGTTTCTTCTTGAATCCCTCTACGTAGGGGATGCCGGCTAAATAGGCCTGCATCTCACGCATGGCACGGTCGATGTCGCGCTGCTTCAATGCACGCCAGAACTTCAGGGCAAAGCCTACTTGTACTTTGGCGCTGTCGATCCCTACGTATGTGGGCAGTAGCCCCTCTGTGAACCCGATGCGCACCTCCTGATTGGGGATAGCGAGCGTATATACCTGTCCTATACGGTCATAGTCTTTGATGGTCAGATAGCCGCTCTGGTAGAGCAGGGGCAGGGCGTCGGTCATGGCCTCTGTGGGGCGGTCGAAGGCCGTGGCGGGCACCTCGATGTCGTCCATCTGTGTGATGTCGATGTGGAAAAACTGCATCTGGCGGATGAGGAAGGTGGGCGTGCCGGTATCGAACCAATATGGGCGCGTCTCTCTGCTCGAAAAGGCGTTGATGAGACTGAATGGGTTGTAAGTCTCCTCCGAGTTCCTCGAGAAATGGTAGCCGTCGTAGAGATCTTTCAACTGTCGGTGTGTCTCCTCGACTGTGCATCCTTCGGCCTCGGCCAGTAATTCCATGTCCGGTCGCAAGTCGTGGCACAGCTCACTCTCGGTGATGCCGCAGATGGCGGAAAACTCAGGCAGCATCGACACGTTCTTGAGGTTGTTGAGCGTGGAGAAGATGCTCAGCTGAGAGAACTTCGTGATGCCGGTGATGAAGCAGAAACGAATCATCGGCTCACACGCTTTCAATGGCTGGAAAAACTCCTGCATCACGCGGCGGTAGTCATCAATCCGTCCGTCGTCGTGCAGCACGTCGAGCAGTGGGGCGTCGTACTCGTCGATAATGACCACCACCTGCTTGCCTGTCAGTCGGAAGGCTCTGCTGATTACACCTCTGAGCCGTTCGCCAGATGTGCTCTCATGCACGTTCGTGCCATAAGTCTCTTCGAATTGGCTCACCAGGAGAACCAGTGCTTGTGACAACTCAGAGGCTGACTCCCGGCTCTTTGCTACGCTCAGGTCGAGGTGCAATACGGGATAGACGGTCCACTCCTGCTCTAAAGGCATGATTTTCAGCCCCTCGAACAATTCTTTTTCACCAGCGAAATAAGAGTGCAGTGTTGATGAAAGCAGTGACTTGCCGAAGCGACGCGGGCGGCTTAGAAACACGAAAGGACTGACCTTCGTCATTTTCCACACAAGGTCTGTCTTATCGACATAGACATAGTTCTCGCGAATGATTCTTGAAAACGTCTGTATCCCTATAGGGTATTTCCTCTCATTCATGTTCGCTTCTTGTTATCTCCCCTTGTACATGTCGTCGTAATAGCGCTGGTAGTCGCCCGAGGTCACACGGTCCATCCACTCCTGGTGGTCGAGATACCACTGCACGGTCTTCTCGATGCCCTCCTCAAACTGCAGCGACGGCTCCCATCCCAGTTCGGTCTTCAATTTGGTGGAGTCGATGGCATAGCGCAGGTCATGCCCCTGGCGGTCGGTGACGTAGGTGATGAGGTCGAGGTCGGCACCTTCAGGACGGCCCAAAAGACGGTCAACAGTGCGGATGAGCACATGGATGATGTCGATGTTGCGCCATTCGTTGAAACCTCCGATATTATAGGTCTCGGCGATGCGGCCGTGATGGAAGATGGTATCGATGGCACGGGCGTGATCCACCACGTAGAGCCAGTCGCGCACATTCTCGCCCTTGCCATACACGGGCAACGGACGGCGGTGACGTATGTTGTTGATGAACAGCGGTATCAGCTTCTCGGGGAACTGATAGGGCCCATAGTTGTTAGAGCAGTTGGTCACGATGGTGGGCATGCCGTAGGTGTCGTGGAAGGCACGCACGAAATGGTCGCTCGATGCCTTCGAGGCGGAGTAGGGGCTGTGCGGCTGGTACTTGGTCTGTTCGGTGAAGAGGGTGCCGTCGAACTCTAATGCTCCATACACCTCGTCGGTGGAGATGTGGTAGAATCGCTTGCCCTCGTAGCGCTCAGGAAGCGATTCCCAGTAAGTCTTGGCGGCTTGCAGCAGTGAGAGCGTGCCCATCACATTGGTGCGGGCGAAGGTGAAGGGGTCTTTGATGGAGCGATCCACATGGCTCTCAGCCGCCAGATGGATGATGCCATCGACCTGCCGCTCACGCATCAGGTTGAGAATGGTGTCGAAGTCGCAGATGTCGCCTTTGACAAACGAGTAGTTGGATGCCTTCTCTACGTCGGCCAGATTCTCCAGATTGCCTGCGTAGGTCAGCTTGTCCAGACAGATGATGTTGTACTCAGGGTATTTGTTGACAAACAGCCTGACGACGTGCGAGCCGATGAAACCGGCACCGCCGGTGATGATGATATTCATGATACGTATGATGTGGTTGGGTCTCTGATAGTTGGTTATTGGGCCGTCACTTGCTCCTTGACTAGGTATTTCCGCAATTCAAGGGCCATCACCTCATAGCCACGGGCGTTGGGGTGCAGGCCATCGTAGGTGTACTCCCAATTGATTTCCCCGTCCTTGAGAAATGCGTCAAAGATGGGCACGTACACTACATTCGTCATCTCTGTCTGTGTCTGTTCCTCTATGGCGTGGTTGAATGCAACGTAATAGGCATTGTAGGGGTAATCCCCATCTTTAGCCCGGTTGCGAGGCAGCAGTGAGAACAGATAGATGCGCTTTGCTTTCAGAGATTTCAGTACGTCGATGTAGCGTTTTACATAGGAGTCCAAGTTGCTCTTCCCGATTACTTTTCTCAAGTCGTTAGTGCCTATCTCCACCACACATTCCGTTCCGGCCAGTGAGCCGACATCAGTTCTTCCGAGAAACGTTTCGATACCCTTGCCCGACCATCCGTGGTTTAGACATTCATAGTCGGGGAAAGCACTATCTAAGGAACTCCAATATTCGATGATGGAGTCGCCCAAGAAGTTCAAAATCGGCTTGCTCTCATTAGGGGCCTCCTCATCGTCGCTTCCGCAAGAGCAGATAATGATAGTAACTAAAGATAATGAGAAAAGAAACAGACGGTATCTCATGTGGTCTTTCCCTTTTTGTAAGGGAATAAGGATGTGATGGGGTTGAGCAGCCAGTGGAAGAAATGTATCTTGCTCATCAGATAGATGATGGCTAGTGTGGCAAACGTATAAAACAGGCAGAATGGTAGTGATGAGGGCAGTCCCAACTTATCGTTCAAATAGTATAGGAACGTCAGGATGAACCTGTGCCATATGTAAATAAACAGGGTGAGAGCACCGAGGTGTGTCCAACGGTATCGTTTGTGTGGAACCGCTGACAGAAATGAAATGGATAGAAAACTAGCCAAGACAATGTAAACCATCCTTAGCATCAAACCTGTAAGGTCTGCGTAATGACTTGCGTAGTAAGCTTTATTGTAGAGAAAGTGTTTGTCGTGGAGGTCGAAAATAAAATAAAAGACCCATACTATGATGAGAAAAACAATGCACATATAGCGGTTGAACTGAAGATGGCCAATGTACCCTCTTTGTCGTGTAACATACCCTAACATGAAGAAAGGCATGAATGCGAATGTGCGCTGCACGGACAATTCTGTCCCAATATGTATAAAGCCACCTGCCAAACTCACGATAAGGCTGAAGACAATGAGAAAGACGTGATGTTGATGACATTTTTCTGGTAAGATATACAATATGATTCGCCACCAAATCAAACTTACAAGATACCAAAGCGTCCACTGGGGAACAATCAAAGAACGCAGGCTGGCACCTTTTCCGACGATGACATCATAGCCAATGCTAATCAGGGAAATCACAACAAATGTTTCAAACAACTTTAATATTCCAAACCAGAAACGCTCCTTTTTTATAATGGTGAAATATCCGGAGATGAAGACGAACAAGGGCATGTGAAAAGAGTAAACCCAGTAGTAGGTGGCCAAGTTACATCTCTCAACTTGATTGATTGGTAATACATGGCCTAATATAACAAGAAGCATCAGCAGGATCTTCACATTGTCGAAGTAAGGATCTCTTGTTTTTCTTTCTTTCATTGCCTCCACTTTATTGCTGCCAGTGAATATATTCATGGTGATTTGTTGAGTTTGGTTTCTGTTTTACTAATAGGGCAGTCAGCGCTCTATCCAATAGTACTTGTTGATGTCGTGGCCGCGCACCTGCTGCTCTTTGGGCGGCAATTGCATATAGTCGCCGTATTTCTCACGCAGCGCCTCGTCGTAGCCCTTCATGATGTAGAAATGGTCCTCGCCGAAAGGCACGAGGATAGTCTCATCAATTACCGCCTTGCGATGTCGCTCGCGGATGCCGTAGTTGAGGAAAGCAAAATTACAATAATACTCAGCGTCCTCGTATGGAAACTTCTTACACATTTCCACATAGCGTTCGATGGCATGTCTAGAACAGAATGGTGCGAC
Organism: uncultured Prevotellaceae bacterium; assembly: GCA_946404865.1. Classification (GTDB taxonomy): domain Bacteria; phylum Bacteroidota; class Bacteroidia; order Bacteroidales; family Bacteroidaceae; genus Prevotella. The sequence goes on along the minus strand of CAMJFC010000019.1, from coordinate 10,852 downwards.
CACTTTTTTGATGAGAAGGTGCACTTTCTTTTTCATTCCCCTCACATCAGCCATACGGTTGTGATACGACCTGAGCGTGTTCACTTGCAGCAGTTGCCACTTCATTCTTTTGATACGTTGTTGGCACACCTTGCGTGAGGTTTCTACACCGTCGAGAGGGAAGAGGTCTATCCATACCCCGGTTTTCTCGCTCGTCCACGGTAAGAACGACGTATCCACACATGTCTGCTGTGTGTCGCATATTCGGCAGAACGCAATCATTACGTCCTTGCAATCCTTCACTTCACGCGAAACGACCCTAAATCCCTTCTCAGACTTAAAACTATGTATAAACCGGTCGTAGTCGGGTCGTGGCATGGCAATGTCGATATCGTCGTCCCAGGGTATGAACCCCTTGTGTCGTACGGCACCGAGCAGAGTACCCCCTTGCAGTGTATATTTGATGTTGTTGTCGACGCAGAACTGATGGACATCCCTCAAAATGTCGAGGCTCACATCCTGCACCTCCTGAATGGTCATCTCTCTCATGCAAAAACGGATTTTATCGATTCTCCAATCTTGTTCAGCACGGCGGTCTCGGTATATTGCGACTTCACCCTGTCGCACATTTGCTGTGAGAGTTGCTTCATCCTCCCGCTGCGTATAATCTGGTCGATGCGCTCTGCATAGTCCTTGGCATCGAAAGACGTCCCTCCAACTACCAGCATGTCGTCGCCCACGATGGTGCGGTTGAAGTGCCAGTCGCTCACGATGGGCACCAGTCCCTGCGACATGGCCTCGGTGAGCGAGTTGGAGTGGCCTTCGGCCATCTCTTTCGAGGGGAAGATGAAGAAATGATGGGTCTGCATCGCCTCTAGCAACACCTCGAAAGGAGAGTTACCCAGTTTTCTGATGCGGTCGCGGTAGGGCGAGTCGGTTATCATTTGCGCTATACGTGCCGTGTAATCCACCGCGCGCGTGCTGTCGCCGATGATGGTGAGCCGCATGTCGGGATATTTCTCTGCCAACAGGTGAAAAGCCTCAATGCTCACGTGCACTTGCTTCTCGGGTGTCACCCGGCCGAAATAGAGAAGGCCGATGGGCTTGTCGGGCCGTTCCTGGGGGAGGGCAGGCAGGCGGTCGGCCACGTAGTTGGGGAAATAGACCAACGGCGTCTGTGAGATGGCCTGTACGATGCGAAGGCTGTCCATGCCCTCGAAGAAAGCCATGCTCTGGCGGTCCATGATTTTCTTGAACATCCGCTTGTGGCGCTCCGAGCCTTTGTCGTAGGTGTCCATCAGTTTTCCCCCCTTCAGGTAATAGGTGCTCTTGAATCCCAACATCCTAACGATGGCTGTGACGACATACTCTAGCGGCACGAGCGATCCTGCGTAGGTGAGCATGAGGAAAGCCGCCTTGTTGCGCTTTTTGAACACCAGCTTGCCGAAGATCTTCAGCACATCGACCACGGCGAAGAGCATCACCTCTACACGGTGAGCCCACTTCCCTTTCCATTCCGAGCGGTGCTTCACGATGGGGTGCATGTGGTAGCCGAGGCTCTCCAGACCAGCCATCACGCGCCTTGCCGATGACTGCCCTCCACTTTTGGGCGTCTCGCTGAGCTTGCCAAAATTGGCGAATATGTATATGTCGTTCAACATGATGTAGTTATGAAGATAATGGCTGCATCGTCTTGGCCTGTCAGATGAGAGCCTCTTGCAGCTGACTGTCAAATATCAGTTGGCAGTTGCTTTCCAGTAATACTTGTTGCTGCCATGCTGGCGCACTTGTTTTTCCTTGGGGGGCAACTGCATGTAGTTGCCGTACTTCTCATGCAGTGCCTCGTCATATCCCTTCATCACACAGAATTCGCCATCTTCAAATGGCATGAGAACCGTTTCGTTTAATACGGCAGTCCGATGTCGCTCATGGATGCCGTAGCTGAGAAAGGCGAAGTTGCTATAATAGCCGGTTTGACCATACGGTATCTCCCTGCATAGGCGAATGTGCTCATCGATAGCCGAGAACGAAGTGACGCACGAAATGACTTTCTTGATCAGGAGCCTGAACTTGGAATACAACCCTTTTGCCGCAGAGAATGGCCTGAGGGCAACCCTTTTCCTGACACCGGTTTTCCATGCGCTCTTAAGCTTGGCAAGTCTTTTCCGCGTGTCGTCTTCCGACTCATCGGCACCGTCTAAGGGAAAGACATCCACCCAGATGCCCGTTTGATGGTCGGTCCAGAACGATAGTGCATCGTCAACGTATGTTTTTTTCATGTCGCAGACGCGTGCGTAAGCTATATAGACACAGTCTTTATATGTCTCTAGCTCACGCGAAAACACGGTAAACCCCTCTTCCGAGTGGTAGGTACGGATAAATCGGTCGTAGTCTGGCCGTGGCATGGCAATGTCTATGTCGTCGTCCCAGGGGATGAACCCCTTGTGGCGGACGGCACCCAGAAGGGTGCCTCCTTGCAGCGTGTATTTGATGTCGTTTTCCCTACAGAAATGGTGTATGTCGCGCAGGATGCGCAGGCTCATTTGCTGTATGTCACTGACGGTCATTTCTCTCATATATCCTTCTTATTGATGGGGCTATCTTAGTTTTTTCTTCATGTTGCGCAGCCAGCGCCACAGGGGCAGTATGCGGTCGAGCTTGGCAAACAGGTCGTAGGGGCCATTGTCGCCCTCGTATTTCAGCGAGAGAATATCGGCCTGACGCAGCGTGTCCTTATACTCTTTGAAGGTGAGTGCGCCGTCGTAGTACAGGTCGCGTATCACTTTCTCACTGGCGAAACTCAGCGGTTTGAAGTCCGTCGGGCCGTCGTAAACCACATCTTTATCGCCCAGCATATAGCGGATGAAGAGTCCGGGCACATTCGACACACCATAGGTCAGGGCGAAACCGTTAGCACCCAACCGAGTGTTCAACTCGTTGAAATAGAATTTCCCGTTGCTTTCAAACAGGTCGATATCGAAGATGCCGGTGAACTGCGTCCTCTTCATGAATTCGGTCAACTGTTCTTGCAATCCTGGCACATCAGATATGGGGTGAATATAGCCTGTGGCCGTTAGCCCCTTCCTGCTACTGTCTTTAAACACCACACTGGGCAGTATGATGCGTTTGCCGAACGCAACACCCTGCACTCCGTATTCTTTAGTGATGTCGATAAACTCCTCCACCAGATAGGGAAGTCGGTAGCTCTTTGCAGCTTTTTCCAACAGCCGTTCCAGTTCCTCACGTGTGTTGCACCTTTTTTGCAAGTGTTTCAGGGGTGCACTATAACTTTCCTGGGGCTTGGCGTAGCAGGGGTACTTGACCTCTGCGGGAATATCGTACCGCTCACCAAGGAAACGGCATACCCACCCCTCGGCCACGGGCATGCCGATACTTTTGGCGATTCCTTTCTGAAAGTCCTTGTCCATGATTTTCAGCACCTCGCCTTGTGTCTTATTTGCATGCGGCATGTGGAAAAGTGGACTTAAATCATCCAAATGTTCGTCAATTGTCGCAGCTGCATAATCGTCGGCTGGTATAAGAATGGGCTTCTGCTCACCTTTGCTATATTGCATGATTGTGTCGATCAGAAGCTCTTTGTCAGGCTCAGGGCAGTAATGGCATGCTACCACGTATTTGCTACTGCGGTCTATTTTCTGCACACGACTCTTTCTCTTATCGGTCTGTATCAAAACCACGTCACAGCCTGCCATGCCAGCAGCTCGAGTCAGTGTCAACCTTGTTGTATAATTTCTGCCCATGACAAAGGCAAGTGGTCGTTTGTTATTCATTTATAGAGATTTCTTTAAAGACGTTGCTCGTCATTTATGAAGTAAACATTGTTTGATGAACCGTTTAATACGTTTCTTTGCAAACTCTTTTTTAAATCGCTTTTCTGGCATGGGGTCATCGTCATCTTTCACAAAACTGATGTCTGACGAGTTGATAAGTTGGTAGAATTCTCTTTTTGTCAAAAAACCATCGTACCAGTTGTCCATGCAAATACGCTCGTTGGCAAATATGGCGGTCGATTTGATTTCTTTTTCCATGCCATCAATAGATAACCCGGTTATGCTTTTTACGAACATAGCAGGCAGATTGACACCCATTTTCATGACAGCATAGCCTGAACCGCCGATGCGCAGATTGATTTCTCCGAAATAGTAGTCATTGCCGCTCTTGTAAAAATCAATATCGAACAACCCTATGAATCCTATTCCTTGCATCAATTTCTTGAACTTTTCAATAAGCGTTTCAAAACTTGTTGTCGGCATGATTTTCCCTTGAAGTGCTACACCTCTGTCGCTACCCTTGGCCATGGAGAGAATCTCTATCACACCTGGTATAATCACCTCATGATCATCTGCAACACCCACTACGGCATATTCAGTGTCAATCTCCTTGAAATCTTCCACCATGATGGTCATGTCATGATATTTATTGCCTAAAGAAGTGAGCACATGGCGTAATTCTTGTTCGTTGTCACATTTATGGAGTGTTTGTTTGTATCCTGTAGTATAAGCCCTTGTTTTGGTGAAACAGGGGTAGTGGATGCCGTTGGGTAATTGATAAGCACCGTTTATAATATCCACATGGGTTGACTTTGCCACATTCAGACCGCAAGCCTCAGCCAAAGCTTTCTGCTTTTCCTTGTTCATCCAATCAGTAATAGCTCCCTGCTGATGGCGTATGTTAGGAACAAAAAAGTGTTTCTCAAGAACCGTCAGGTTTTTGTCGAGCACCGAGGCTGCAAAATCGTTGGCAGGGATTAGAACGGCTTTCTGCTCAGGATTGGCACATTGGTCGGTTAAGATTTGCATCAACCTGGTTTTATTGTTGCCTTTGCAATAATATACATTCTTGACGTATTTGCTATAGCAGTCGATGGGGGTGCTTTTTTCATGCCCCACCACAATCACGTCAATTTCAGCTCCAGACTGAGCGGCAGCCCTAATAAGGCCTAATCGTGACGAAAACCCAATACCGATGATGATGACTTTTTGCGTCATAAGTTCATGATGATAATGAAGCGGTGAATTACCTTTTGTCAATATTGTTGGACCTCAAACGGATGCTCTATAGCTGAGAGAGCGCATTGTTTACAAATATTGTATTCTTCTTTAGTACCGTTGATGGCGGAACCGTGCTTGCCGGGTATGTGTTTGCTGTCCACCCATTGTTGAGAGGTCTCTATCGTGCATGAAGAAATGGATGAAGCCAAACCATACAAATTGAAAAAGAACTGTGCCGTAACATAAGCTTCTATAAGACAAGGGAAACCTTCTTGAAGATGGTCGCCGTCAAAGCTGAGATGACCGAAATCACCATATCTGTCAATGATGGTGCGACGTGCATTTTGTATGGCAGTTCCACATGGTATGATATGTTCAACTTCATCATTATCTAGCAAAGAAGAAGTTGTGGCGGCATTCATTTCCCATGCTTGATCGCTAGTCAGTTCGCCCAAAGCGGGAGATCCGTCTGGCTTGGAAGGACTCAACATGAAAGCAATCTTTGCAAAAGGTTGCCGTTGGCGGATATAATCTCTGAGTTGGGTGACATGTGACTGTGTTTTTTCATACGAACGGATGGTATTGCTTCCTTCTTGTAAAATCACCAAATCCCATGTCCTTTCGCAAATGACATCTTCTCCAATGATACAATTATAATTAGTATACCATTTCCCGGTAAACGGGTCGTAAGTGTCAAGTGTGAAAAACGTGTTGTTATTCAAATATGAAATATGATAGTTCAATGCTTTCCCGCCAAGGTATAGTATCTTCATGTTGATGGCGAGATTAGGGCAAATGTTCTCAATGACGGATGGAGCGTAACTGAAAGCATCACGGCTGAAGGAATCGCCAATTACCAAAACATTGTATTCTTTCGTGACTTTTTTTGCCCGTTCTTCAGTATAAAAAGGGTCGGTAGGGTCTTCTGCAGAACAGGATGTGGAAATAAATGCTAATAAGAAGACAAATACCCAACTAATCTTGTTAAGATGTATTTTTGCCATATATGAGTGAATCATAGATTGTTTAAAGAAACTGTTTCAAGAATCTTAGTCTTGAGTCAGAAATATATAAAAGGTAGTAATTCGTCTATATGTTGTTTGTGGCATTAACCATTAACATCCTTGTCAAGAAGGTGTTCTATGCCGACTATCGCAGTCTCTCTGTTCTGTTCAGAGCGTAATGTGTGAAGGGCGAACAACAGGTCTTTCTGCCTGAAAGCACGATTAAGCAACCACTTTTTAAAATAAGAAGGGAAGAATTTTCTGATAGCCCGTTGTATCTTATTGGGACTTTTATACGCTGTTAGATAAATAGTCAATTCTTTTTTGCAGAATGCTTGAAACTGCTGAAAAACATAATCCTCGTCGGACATTTTCGCAGACCTCTCTTCAAAATCCTTTAAATCTTGTTTTTCGTCGTAATGAGCTCTGAAATCTACCGTTTTTGTTTTATGCTTATTCACTTTTAACCCTTTTTCTCCAATTTCTATGTCCACAATCAAACCAGTATCTGTGATTTTGGGAAGGAAATTGAAGAAAAGGAAATCCCCTTGTCCATAAAGCAGATAAGAACCATTGTAATACTCTTCACATCCTATGCAATGAGTATGCTGTGATAGAATAACATCTGCACCGGAATCAGCCATTCTGTGAAAACGTTTCTTCGTTTCAGGCGACGGGTACTGGAATTTCTCTACACCACCATGATAAATCACGATGATGTGGTCGTTTTTCTGTTTGAGCGAGTCCAACTCCTTACAAACCACATATTCATCGTAAAGCCATGCACCCGCAACATTGCGTGAGGGTTGATTGTACATCCGCTCCGAGACATTGTAAATGCATACCCTTTTCCCGTTGAGATTGACTGTGGTGTAGTGGGGGATGCTTTCTGCATTCATTCCAGCTCCTATATGTCGGATTCCAGCACCTTCAAGTGTTTTCATGGTGTCTTCCACCCCTATAGAATTTCCGTCTGTCACATGGTTGTTGGCTAACATGCAACAGTCTATGCCTAATGCTTTGTATGCGTTGACAGCAGATGTCGGAGCTTTAATTACGGGTCCGGTCTTTTTGCATCTCCCTTGTCCGTCGGTTAATGTCCCTTCAAGATTGCAGATGCGGTAGTCTGCTTTGGCAAACAAACTGCAAATTTCATCTCCGAACAAAGCCTTTATATCTCCCTTTGCGAAAAGGTCGAGATTGCTTTTGCAAGGAAACAGGTCGCCTACGATGATGAGCCTACTTGTCGCCATAGTAAACTTTAACTATTTTGTTTGCAGCACGGCACAAAAACGACACAATCTTTGATCGTTCTATCTTGCCGGGTTTATATTGCCATTTGGTCAGTTTCTCAGAAATCTTACAACGGCGGTTGATGTATTTGTCGGTGAAAGGACATTCGCCAATCCACTTCACAATTCGTACGGAGTAATGATTGGATTTCGATGCGAAAAATGCCACGGTCTTATAACCGTCTTTAGCAAATTTCTTTCTCACAATCTTGTTGCCTTCCGCAGTGTCACCCTCGTTCATGTCTGTACCGCGCTCTAATTCGTATTCGTATTTTTTTGCGAATAACTCTTCCAAAATACCAATTCCCTGATAACTCTTCAGTATGCCGGTGAAACAACCATGTGCCACTTTCTTTCCCTTGTTCCACCAGTTTTTCCCCTTGAAGAAGGTGACAGATGTGGTGCCTACAAGTTTGTCACCATCCATAGCCACCCAACATCGGCCCTCCTTGCCAAGTGTCTTCTCAATTTCTGAACCTGGCATTTTGGCATAACGTAACACAATACCGTTCTTGAAGTTTTTTTGGTGGGCTTCCATCAACAGATTGTGAATGTCATCCCAAGATACAGAATCCGGTTTCTGAATGATTTTAATATCTTCCATAATAAATTTTTCTATTGTTGTAAATGTTGGAATGGTAACAAATAATGTCACAATAAAGCCCAATTAATTGTGGCTTTTATTATTTTTTGTTTCCCACAATGATATCGTATGTCTTTTGAATGTAATATGACAAAAAGCACATAACGGGGAACACGATCAATACCATATATCCCCATTTGATGCTATTGGATGACGGGTCAAAAATCTTTTCTCCCAGCCAGAAAAACAAGCGATGGAACATATAGACCGCCATGCTCGCATAACTGACATACTTGATGATACTTGCGGAAACATTGACAAAAGACGACTTCTTTGCGACGCCTTCCTGCTGCCCCCTGCCAAAAAGGAAATCACTCACCCACTCGCAAATAAACAACAGGGCAATGACGCCTATGCCCGAGGCGAAACGCTTGAACCAAAGATCGTGGAAATTGCTGTGCTTGTGACCAACAATCAATACCACTAAAAAGACAAGCACCCATGCTATTTTGACGTATAGTCCGTTGCTGAATTTCATTTTCCAGTCAAAACAGGTCGAGGTGATGATGCCTGTCAAATAGAAAAACACATTGAAAGCCAACCGCTTGTCTATTGACGGAATCTTTTTCTCCAATACTAATAGCACAACCATGATGCCGACACTGACACACACCTTCCAATTCATGCTTTTGCGCGACACAAGTGGCGTAATCAAATAGCAATAAAGAATGACGGGAATGTACCATAGTGTCTGAGGACGGCATTTCACAAACGGTGAGATGCAAATCACACCATTGATGGTTTCTTGCTTTCCGTTAAACCCAATTAACCATAGGCACACAGCCGCCAAAACAAATAAGGGAATGATGCGCAGCAGCCTTTTCTTGTAGAAAGACCAAATGTTCTTTTCTTCAGGACCACCAAATTGGTATTTCATCCCTAAAAGATATCCTGACACGAAGGTAAACAACCCTAAGCACGCGTCTGTGATGGTGGCGCACATCGGGATGAAATAAGCGGATCTTACTTCGGGATGGATATAGGCATAGAGGTGTACATAGGCGACAATAATCGTCATACACACCACACGCGCCACATCAAATCTGTAGTCCCTCATTCGTGTTATCTCAGTGTGATTCCGCCGTCAATTGTGATAATGCTCCCCGTGACGAATTTTGAGGCTTCGGAAAGCAAATACACACAACCGTAGGCAATATCGTTAGGCTCACCGGGATGACCTAAGGGCGAAGAGTTCTTGAAACGGTCCAATTCTTCCGCCATGGCATAAGCATTAAGAATAGGGGTCTCTATCATGCCGGGCTGGATGACGTTAGCCCGCATGCCGCGGGGAGCTATTTCCATGGCAAGGCACCTCATGAAAGAATTTAAGGCACCTTTTGACGATGCGTAAGCTGAATTAGACACAGCTGCAAATGAAGTGGAAATGGATGAGATAAACACCAGCGAGGCGTTTTTCTTCAACTTCTTCTTCTTAAGAAACAACTGGGTCATCAACACCGGAGCGTAATAATTTGTATGAAAAATGTGGTCAAGTTTTTCTTTGCTCAGATTCTTGACAAGATATTTCGTGTTGACACCGGCGTTATGTACCACTCCGTCTAATTCGGGGATGTCGTTGAAGGTCTCCGCCAAATCCTCCAGATTGTTTAAGTCGTATTGGATTACAGAATGGCCGTTGCCCTCACAACTTGCAAGCGTCTCGTTCAGTCTGTCGAGGTTCCTCCCCAATAAGATGACCTTTGCTCCGGCTTTCGAACATGCTATGGCCGTGGCTTGGCCGATGCCAGAAGAGGCACCGGTCACCAAAATGGTCTTGCCATCAAGACTAAATACAGAATTGTTCATGTCATCAAAAAATTATCCCGGCCAAATATTTTGTGGATCGTCTTTCACTATTACTAAGTCGGAACAATGTATTTTGCCGACTTTCAACATGGCAGAAGCTATAGAGAAACCACCGCCGATAGCTGTCGAGAGTATATTTTTCCTTCCTTCTTTTCCTAAGATGTCTTGCATCTCGGTTACCATCGTCAAGGGAATAGACGCACCTGAAGAATTGCCAAAGTTCTTGTATGAGAAGAAAGATTTTTCCAAAGGCATGCCACTCTTCTTACAGACTTTGTCGCAGAGGAACTTGTTGGCTTGGTGCATAACGAAATAGTCAACATCTTTTTCCTTGTCAATGTCAAAGTGCTCCACAAGTGCCTTGACAGACTTCGGTAGATGCTTATTGGCAAATGCGAAAACATCCATGCCGTTCATGATGAGATTGGTTTTGTTGCGTTTGATTCCATCGCCACAGTCCTCAACGACAAACGATTCGGGGGTGATGGGATGGCGATAACCGCCATGAGGCACATAGACAGACTCCAGCTCGCCGCCGTCGGTCATAAAGTGGAAATCAAAGGCATCTCCGTCTGTCGGGGCATATTCCAACGCAGCCACAGCACCGGCATCGCCGAAAATCATATAGGTGCTTTTGTCTTCGTAACTGACGTTCTTTGACTGTGTGTTTCCGACTAATAACAGACCTTTCCGGAAATTTCCAGATGACATCAGGTTGGCGGCTATTCCCAAACCGTATAAAAAACCGGAACAGCCATGGTTGATGTCAAAAGCCATACATTCAGTAGGCAGCCCTAAACGGTTTTGAAGGATACAAGATGTGGATGGTAATTTGTAATCGCCTGTATGTGAGGCAAATACCAATAAGTCAATTTCCTCTTTGTTCCACCCTAAATCGGAAATCAATTTCTCGGCTGCTGCCACGCAAAGGTCGGAGGTGCATTGGTTGGCCGTGGCACGGCGGCGGCGCTCCACACCTGTAGAATGGAGGAAATGCTCAATTTGTTCTTTGGAAAGTAAATCGTAACTGTCGGTTTCGATAATGTTTTCGGGTACACCAGCAGACAACCCGACCAATTTGATGTTTCTTATGCTTAAAAATGACATAACTATTGA
>CAMJFC010000018.1 GCA_946404865.1 uncultured Prevotellaceae bacterium | reverse complement strand
GTTCGCCGCGTGCTTTGTCATACTTGCTCACCTGTCCGAAGTTGCCGGGACTGCTGCCGGCATAGCAGAAATCCAATAGGTTGGCTTTCAGCAAACGGTATCCCTCTTCATTGCGCCCGGCTTCGAAATAGGCCAGGGTCGTATGAGCCACTTCTGCCCCCGCCACATTGTTGATGCTCCACTCATAGGGTTGCCAGTCGGTGGTGCTAAGGGTGTGGAGTGTGTCGGCCACACCTTCGATGACCACGGGGATGTGCGGGATGTGGCTGTCGATGTACCGTGTGGCGCGATACGATTGCGCGGCCGTGGCGGCTCCGCAGTCGATGGGGGTGTAGATGCTCCACAGGGCGGCATCGGAATGGATGCGCCTCAATCCCATCCGGTCTTGGTATTCTGCCCAATGGCCTTCGTCGTCCAACCACAGTCGTTCGTTCATGGCTTGAAGGGTTTTCGCTGCCTCGCGCTCGAAAGGTGTCGGGTCTTCGCCGAGCAGGGTGGCGATACGGGCGGCAAGGGTGTTGCCACGGTAGTTGTAGGCGGAAGAGTGGGTCACAGCACCGCCCGAGTAATAAAGCGCATCGCTCGCCCAGATGCAACAGTAGGCATCGTACAGTCCGTCGTCGTCGGGGTCGAAATTGCGCTTCTCCCATGACAGATGTGAGGTCAACACAGGCCACATCTCGCGCATATAGGCGGTGTCGGCATCATATTCAAAGTGCCAAAGCAGGGCGTCGATAAAATTCAGGTTCATGTCGTAGTGGTGCATCACATCACTGCGACCGGGATAACGGGCGATATAACCGTTGGAATACATGGGAGTGCCCCAGCGCTTCTCCGCGCGCGACAGTCCCTGGGCGGTGTCTTGGGCCGGATGCGGAAGGGTAGGGGGCACGTTGCGCACCTGACTCGCGGCGTAGGAGGAGAAATGCGAGCGGGCTCGTTCGGGCCACCCCATCACATCGCCTAAATAACCACCGCGCCATCCAGCCAAGGGCATGCGCCAGGCTACGGCTCCGTGTTGCCAGGTGTTGCCGTCCCATGCACCGTCGGCGGCAGCAGTCAATGCTCCGCCTAAGGCATTGAGGTAGGGGTCGGGGGTGTCGAAAATGATGAGCGAAGACAACCAGGAGTGATGACGCTCAGCCTCTTCGTATAACTGTCGGGAACTACGGTCAGCGGACACTTGGTCGGTGTATTCACCATCGCCTTGATAAGACAGGGCGGCATAGAGGTTGTCGGGGGGTAAGGTGAAACGAAGGGTCTCTTCGCCAGATGATTCAAAACTGTCGGCCGGGTCGCCGTTCAAATCGCCGTTGCGGTGCAGATGCTCGTTGCGTATCTTGCTCACCACACAGGTCACAGTCACCGCACCGTTGAACCCTTCGGGTTGGAAACGCCACACGGCCGTCTCCTCCTGAGGGTGAGCCATCACGGTCACACGCAAACGGGCGGTTCCCCAGCGAGGGTCAGTTAATAAATAGGTGCGCTTGCCCGCCTGGTAGCGTGCCTCGCAGTGCAACGCCTCGTCCATCCATAGCTTGTCACCCTGACAGGAGAGCTCGAAACGCACGTTGCGACATGCGCCTTTCTTAAAAAGCGCAAATATAGGACGGTCGCTCGTCTCCACGCGGAAATCGCTTGCACTGCCATACAAGGCGCGTGTAAAGCGGTGTGTACCGTCAATGCACACTATGTCGCGCCCCTCAGGCCAGTAACCCCCGGTCAGGCCACCCTCTGTTCTGCCGCCCTCCGTCTTGTCGCCCTCCATCCCGTATGTTGCAGTGCCACAGTAGCCCAGCGCAGCTCCTGCCAGCATCGCCCATAGCATAACCAGTCGTCGTATTCTCATTTTTTTTATGTTCAACTCTCAATAGATGATGATGAATGTGCAAAGGTATGAAAAATATAAAAAAAAGTGATGGTTTTGTTGCTTTTTTCAACTTAAATCGTTATCTTTGCAACAGTTACCAAAAGCGTTTTGTCATGAACCGTATTCCAAGAATCATCACGCTATGGACGATGCTCTTATGCGCTGTCTGCCTTGCCGCACAAAATATGATGCAGGTGAGCGGACGCGTCGTTGATGCGCAAACGGGGAAACCGCTTTCACAGGCTACTTTGGTGGCGAAAGGCACGAACATCGCCACCGTCACGAACGATGACGGCGTGTTCCTGCTCAAACTGCCGAGCGGCAGAGCACGTGTCAATGTCTCACACATGGGTTATGAGACGGCGGGACTCACCGTGTCGGAGAATCACGTCAAACCGTTTGAAGTCAAACTCAAACCTACGGCCTTCATGCTCGATGAGTTTGTCGTGTGGACGGAAGACCCGCATGACCTCATCCGCATCGCGGTGTCTAAAATCACAGACAACTACAGTAAACAGCCTGAGCGATATCAGACGTTCTACCGGGAGATGGTGAAAAAACGCAACCGTTACATCTCCGTGGCCGAGGGCGTGGTGGATATGTATAAGTCGGCCTACGGAAGAAACGCCTTTCGCGACGGCGTGAGCATCCGGAAAGGACGGCGTATCATCAGCAGCCGACAAAAAGATACGCTCAGTGTGAAGGTGCTCGGCGGTCCGGCGTTCCCCATACAGCTCGATGTGGTGAAAAACCTCAATTTCCTGCTCTCCGAGGAGGAACTGTCGGGCTATCGTATGAGCATGGGCGAACCTACGGCCGTGGATGGAAGAATGCAGTTCGTGGTGAAACTTGAACCGGCGATGATACGCGAATATCCGCTCTTCAACGGCACTCTGTACATCGACCGCCAGACGCTCGCCTTCACGCAGGTGGAACTGTCGCTCGATGTGTCCGACCGGCAGAAGGCGACGGAGTATATGCTCAGGAAAAAACCGTCCGGATTGCGCTTCCGACCCAAAGAACTGTCGTGCGTCGTGCACTACCGGACAGGTGATGACGGTATCACGCGCATCAGTTATGTGCGCAATACTTTCGCTTTCAACTGCGATTGGAAACGGCGTCTCATGGCCACTCCTTTCACTGCCATCTGCGAGATGGTGGTCACCGACCATACACAGGAAGGAGCCAAACCGCTCAAAGGTCACGACACCTTCTCTACCCGTGATGCGTTTTACGACAAGGTTGATTTCTTCCTCGACCCGGCTTATTGGGAAGACTATAACATCATACCACCCACCGAATCGCTTGAAGATGCCATCGACCGACTGATGAAAAAGAGGTGAGGCAAAAAATTTGCGTATTTCCCATTTATTTCATACTTTTGCAGCCAAATAGGATTGCAGGTGTCAAAACGTCTGCAACAAGATATTCGTAACCAATGATTGACTCTTCTGCTTTTCAGGGAAAAAAGGCGGCGTATTTCACGCTGGGCTGCAAACTCAATTTCGCTGAGACATCCACGTTCGCACGGATGCTTCAAGAGATGGGTGTGCGGACCGTGGACAAAGGCGAACGGGCTGACATCTGTCTCGTGAATACGTGCAGTGTCACCGAGGTGGCCGACCATAAATGCCGGCAAGCCATCCACCGCATGGTGCGCAACCATCCCGGGGCGTTTGTCATCGTCACGGGCTGTTATGCCCAATTGGAGCCGGAGAGGGTAGGGGACATCGATGGTGTGGACCTGGTGCTGGGCACGAACGAGAAGGCGGACCTGATACAATATCTCTCGGAGGCTTGGGGCGAGAAAGCCGGCCATCCCGGGGCGCTTCACCGCCATCATACGGTGCGCACAAAAGAAATCACTTCGTTTGCACCCAGTTGCGCGCGGGGCAACCGCACACGCTTTTTCCTCAAGGTGCAGGATGGATGCGACTATTTCTGCACCTACTGCACCATACCCTTCGCCCGTGGTTTCAGCCGGAGTCCTTCCATCGCATCGCTCGTGGCCCAAGCCCGACAGGCGGTGGCTGAAGGGGGTAGGGAGATTGTGCTCACCGGGGTCAATATCGGAGACTTCGGCGCCAAGACCGGTGAGTCGTTCGTTGACCTCGTCCGTTCGCTCGATGCGGTAGAGGGCATCAGCCGTTTCCGTATCAGTTCACTCGAACCTGATTTGATTTCGGATGAGTTGATTGATTTCTGTGCCTCATCGCGGGCGTTCATGCCCCATTTCCATATCCCCCTGCAGAGCGGGTCCGATACGGTGCTGCGACTCATGCACCGGCGCTACGACACGGCGCTCTTCGCCGACAAGATTCATCGCATTAAGGCGCTCATGCCCGATGCCTTTATAGGCGTGGATGTGATGGTGGGCACACGCGGCGAGACACCCGAGTGCTTCGAGGAAACATACCGATTCCTGAGCGGTCTCGATGTTACACAACTCCATGTCTTCCCCTATTCCGAACGACCGGGGACGGCGGCCTTGCGAATACCATACGTGGTGGATGAGGCCACGAAGAAACAACGCAGTCAACGGTTGCTTGCGCTCTCTGACGAGAAGACGCTCGCGTTCTACCAGCGGCATATCGGACAGGAGGCGGAGGTGCTCTTCGAAAAGGCTGAGCGGGGAAAAGCCATGCACGGGTTCACACGCAATTACATCCGTGTGGAACTGCCGCCTGCACAAGCCCGTGAGGAATACGACAACCAACTCATCCCCGTCCGTCTCACCGCCCTCAACCACGACCACACCGCCCTCCTCTGCCACATCAACGATTAATAACTATTGTCTTCACTCCTTCACTCCTTCACTCCTCCAAAAACACTATTGTCCAAACTCCTAAACTCCCATACTCCCAAACTCCCCAATAAAAACTCCCCCAAAAAACTCCCATGCCCCAACAACCTCAACCCTCCCCCTCATCCGTTGCCGTCGTCATTCTCAACTGGAATGGCGCGAAGATGATGGCAACCTACCTCCCCACCGTCGTGAAATATACGAAGGGCGAGGCCGAGGTGTATGTGGCTGATAATGCGTCCACCGACGAGTCACTCGACCTGTTGCGGCGCGATTTCCCAGAGGTGAAAAGGATTCTCCTCGACCAGAACTACGGATTCGCTGAGGGTTACAACAGGGCCTTGGCGCAAGTGGATGCCAAATATTTCGTCTTGCTCAATTCAGATGTGGAGGTCACACCACATTGGCTCACGCCCCTTACACAGTGGATGGATGAGCACCCCGATACGGCGGCATGTCAACCCAAACTGTTGGCCATCCGACAGCGCGAGCGTTTTGAGTATGCCGGTGCGGCGGGAGGATTTATCGACCGTTACGGCTATCCTTTCTGCCGGGGACGAGTCTTTGAAACAGTAGAGGCCGACCAGCATCAGTATGATGATGTGAAGGATGTGCTCTGGGCTACGGGGGCATGTATGATGATAAGAGCCGATGATTATAGGCGGGCAGGTGGACTCGATGGCCGTTTCTTCGCACATTGCGAGGAGATAGACCTTTGTTGGCGACTCCGCATCGCAGGCAGGAGAATCGTCTGCATCCCGCAGAGCCATGTCTTTCATGTGGGAGGGGGGACGTTGCCGAAAAACAATCCACGGAAGACGTTTCTTAATTTCCGCAACAACCTCACCATGCTCTATAAGAACCTGCCCGAGAGCGACCTCAGGCATGTCATGCGGTGGCGGTGGTGGCTCGACTATCTCGCTGCATTCAAAATGCTCGTCCTCGACCACAGCTGGGCCGACTTCAAAGCGGTCTATCAGGCACGACGCGCCTTCAAACAATGGCGCGATGACTTCACGCCCGACAGGCAGCGCATACAAGACGCACAGTGTGACCCCCGCACACCATTCTCCCTGCTTTGGCAATATTATATCAAACGCCGCAAAACCTACAGCCAATTCAACATGAACAAACCATGAGAAAAGTCCTTTTTAATTCACGCGACGAGCTCATCTCCATCGACTTGGAGAAAGTGGCTTGTATCAAGGCCAATGGCAATTATTCCACCTTGTATTATATCTCGCAGAGAGAGGTTATGCTGTCGTTCGGCATTTCCAAAGTGTATGAGCTGATTCTCAATGCGCACCTCACCGAAAGTCAGTTCGTGCGCATCGGCAGGAGCCTGATTATCAACCAGGCCTATCTCGAGCGGATAGATGTGCTCAAACAGCAGATCATTCTCGCCGACGGAACGGTCATCTTTGATGGCAAAGAGAAACGGAGCAATGAGATACGCGTCTCCGTCCCTAAGAATCTGCTCAAAGCCTATAAGGCGTTCCTCATCAGCAGCTCAGTGGCTAAGGGCGCAGCGAAGAGTGAGTAAAAGTGACAGACTTCACTTGAGCCATGTCTCCTGCCTGTTTCGTCAGCAAACCCCCTCCTCTCGTCAAAGATGCATAGATTTACTTGCATCTTACTGTTTCTTATATTATCTTTGCACCATCAAAAACACAACAATCATACGCTATGGAAGAGAAAAAGAAAAAACAAATAATCATTGGCGGCGGTGCCGCAGGTGCTGTTGCCATGGGAGCAGGTGCTGCTCTGCTCATGCCGGGTGAAACAGACGCCGCTCTGTCTGGTGAACTGACTGCTGAGGTCGTATCGGATCCTTCTGATAAGTCCTCAGAAGACATCCCTGAAGTTCTCGTTGCCGAAGTCGAAGAACCCACACAAAATGACAACAACGACGCCCTTCTTGCCCAAAACACCCCGGAAGTCCAACCTGCCCGGAATGCCTCGGATGCTCAACCCGCTTCGGATGTTCAGCCCGTCCAGGATGCTCATTCGACTCCAACCCCCCATCCAGCCCAGCATGCTCGTCCCGCTCAAAACACCCATCCCGCTCAGAATGACCTCCCTGCTCAGGATGCTCATCTTGCTCAAAACACCCATCCTGCTCAAGATGACCAATCTGCTCAGAATGACCACACTGCTCAGGATGCCCATCTTGCCCAAAACACCCATCCCACCTCAGATAGTACCGAAACTCCCGCCCCTGACCAGAATGCCATCGAACCCGAAAGCGTTTCGGATCAGATTCTCGCCATCAATGTCAACCCCGAGGACTATATGCCCGAGAACGACAACGCCCCGGAGATTCAGATCATCAATACACCGGATGATATGCAATATTTCGTCGTGGATGTCAACAGCGACGGGATGTATGACACCATCCTCGATGAGACGGGTATGGAGGTGGAAAATGTGCCTGATGGTGCTATGCTCGCTGACGCCGACGGTTTCGATTCAGACAATGATATCTTTATCTTTTCCGAAGATGAGATACAGATGATTGGTCATGCCCCGGACGAGGACATCGCCGTGGTCGATATCGAAGATGCCGACCCAATAGAAGAAGTGGCCTTGACAGATGTTGAGAATACCGACTCGACAGAAGAAGTGGCTATGACAGAAATAGAGAATACAGAGCTGTCTGAGTCCTCTGATCTCTCCGAGTCCTCCGATTCCTCTGATCTCTCCGAGGCCTCCGACTCCTCCGAGCTTTCTGAGTCCACTGAGCTTTCTGAACTCTCAGAGTCCTCTGCAGGGGCAGATGCAGCTATGCCTGATGCTATGCCGCTTGATATCTCCGAACAACCTGATTTCGCTGATTTCACCGACATGGCCATGCAAGTCCCATGATATCTTCATAGTATCTGTCCTGTCTATAGTATCTATTCTATCTATAGTCTCTATTCTCCCTATAACCATGGAAACAGACCAGACCATCTATAAGCGGCGCATACCTCTTTTGGGGGGCGTGAAATGTGATGCCAAAGGACATTATTATGTCGCTGAGCACTCTGTCGTTGCTAAGGCGGTGGGATTCAGGTGTCCCAAATGCGGGAAACCCATTTTGGTGCGGCCTTCAGTGGCGGGTCGTCTGACGGCTATATGTAAGAAATGTGCCACACCCGTCATCTTCTTCGTTGATGCCTCGCCCTCACCAAAGGCCTCAACAGCCTCAACGTCCTCAACAACCTCAACGTCCTCAACGTCCTCAGTTCTCAATCATCCTGTTCCACCTTCACCGACACCCAATCGTTCAGTTCCTCCTTCACCGCCACCTTCTCCGACTCCCAATCGTCCTTTACCTCCTTCTCCACCATCTACACCAACTTCAGGGGAGGTGGTTGTCAGACCGCTCACCCCGGCAAAGCTCGTTTTGGGACATTGGCCGCATCGCCAGGAACTGCCTCTTCGAGAGGGGCGTACCACCATCGGCCGTAAGGATGTGGCGCATCATTCCGACATAGAGATAGATGACCCGAAAGCAAGTGCTTGTTCGGTCTGCATCATGGCCATGCCGGTCAGTGGGGTGTCGTCGGTGGCATCAGTCCAGTCGCACGTGAAATACGAGTATCGTTTACAAGTGCTCCACGCGACCAATCCCGTTTTCGTTAATGGTATTGTGGTGTCACCTGGCGGTGTCGTCCGCCTCGTCAGTGGCACATCCCTCCGTCTCGGCAATACCAAAATCGTTTTCAAGTGCTCTTCCTAAACCGCTCCACGATTTTCCCTTCACAGTCAATCATCCCGTAAAGCACGGTAGGCCCTGCCGGGTCTATCGTCCATGCCACTTGGGCTCTGCCCTGGTGAAAACGCTCAATGGTGAACTCATACGGTGCACAAAGACCGAGTGCTACATCGGCTCCCGGCAAAGATGTGATGCTTTCGGTGTCGATGTCGCTGATTTTAAACAGGTTGAACACTCCCGAGGCATCCATCACGTCATACACCGTATGGGTGCGACTGTTCACAAGATAGGTCTGCCGGTTGCCCTGCGTTTTATGCACAAACAAATACATACCGTAACCCAAGTCGCGGTAATAGAATGCACTCTCAAGTGACTTCTGACGCATCAGCACATCATACATCGTCGGTTGGTAATCACCTGATTTTGTGAAGAAACCCATAACAATCCTGTGTCCTTATCCTTTCTTTTCTCATCCCTTTATCCTTCAGAGGGGGATAAGTGCATGTGCTACTTCTCCCCCTTGAGGGAGTTAGAGGGGGCTCTCTGAGCTCTTTTTTTACTTCATCTCCAATGCCTCTCCGATGCAGCAGTCGGGACGTTCGATGTGCAACATGGCGCACACCGTGGCGGCAAAGTCGGTGATGTGAGTCTCACGGGTGCTGCTCCCTTGCGGCACATGCCAACCCATGAACACCATCGGGATGTGCGAGTCGTAGGGGTTCCACTGACCGTGACTAGTGCCTGTAAAGCTATCTTTGAAAGCATAGTTCAGCAGTCCCGCTTTCACTTGCACGAAGATGTCGCCCGAACGTAAACGGTTATAGCCGTTGATGGCACGTTCCTTAATCGGAGCGGGGATGCTGGCCTCCGACAAACGGTCATAGTCGGCCACGTAGGCCAGGTCTTTGTCCTGACGGAGGAATTCGATGGCCTTTTCCTTGATAGCATTGATGTCAAGTCCTTTAGCGGCTATCTCGTCATGGTTCAGATACACACGGCAGTCCATGATGGCGGACACCAGCTGGTTTGAACCAAAGGTCTTGCTCAGTTCTGTGTTCAGCTGCTTGCGGGCCTCATCATTTTTCCAACCGCCGTTCGGCATCTTGTGCTCCCGAAGGAATTTTGGCGCATGAAGGGCGCCGTGGTCTGCAGTCAGAAACAGAAGGTAGTTGCCGCGGCCCACCTTCTTGTCGAGCAGGGACAAGAATTGAGCCAGGTCCTTGTCCAACTGCATATACACAGAATGGTTCTCCTCGCCACGGGTGCCGTAAGCATGGCCGATGGCGTCGGTCGATGACACGCTGATGGCCAGCAGGTCGGTGATGTCATCCTGTCCCAGTTGTTCGTTCTCCAACACGGCAGATGCCAGGTCGAAGGTCATCGTCACGCCTTCGCTGCTCGTCTTGATGTCGTAGTGGGGTTTGGTGTTGTGGGTTTTGTTGAAGTCTTCCATCCACCGTGGCAGTTGGTTCATGTAATAAGTGCTCGTCACATAGTGCCCGGCATTCTCGTCCCACCAGTAGGCGGCGTCTGCACAGTGCCCGGCGGGCAGGATGGCGGCACGGTCTTTCAGTGCCACACCGAACACCTTGGCACGGAAATCGGTGGCGGTCTTCAACTGGTCGCCGATGGTCGTGGCAAGCAGGTTGTGGGGCGAACGTTGTCCCGGACGTCCATTGGGAGCGCCTACGGTCTGCACTGTGGTGTCGCGCACGCTCGTTGTCTCTTTGCCATCAATATAGAAGGAGTTGCCGGCGATGCCCGTCAGTGAGGGTACACTGCCCGTATAGACGCTGGAGTGACCGATGGCTGTCACCGTGGGGATGTAGTTGATCATGCAGTTCTCGTAACTGAATCCATCGTCCAAGAGTCGTTTCAATCCGCCTTCCACAAACTCGTCGTGGTAGTAATAAAGGTAGTCCCATCGCATCTGGTCCACTACGATGCCCACCACTAATTTCGGCCGTTCCACTTGTCCGGCCATCTCCTGTTCTGTCATGGCTTTTCCGGTCATCTCCGTTGCCGCAGCGCTCATCGTCGCTGCTCCGAGCAACAGCATAGTAATCAGTTTCTTCATTGCTTTATTATTTTATTATTTGTAATTATTTATTAGTTTTTATAGTGTCTATAGTATCTATATTGTCTATAGTATCTATAGTATCTATAGTATCTATAGTATCTATATTGTCTATAGCGTCTATAGTTTCTATCTCATCTATGCTATTTCCTATCCCTCAATCCCGTGCTGTCTTAATATTTCTCTAAGGCGCTCTATCTCTTTTGTCAGCTCTGATACTTGATTCCTCAAACGAGCCAATTCCTCTTCCTGAGTTTTTCTATATCCAGTGCGGGCTGCATACATGCGCTCCTTGATGCCACCGTTTTTTACGAAATCTTCTTCCAAGGCAATGATGCGGCGGTGAAGAAGTGCATCTGCCATATAACACAGTGTGATGGCTGCATTACAGAATTCTTCATCGCTCCATTTCAAAAAGTACTTTTGATAGTCTTCTGGAAGGTTATGTGCTCGGCAGAATGACAGCATGCTTGCATACCGCGGATGAGATGCGTCCCAGATTGACTTGTTGCGAGTCCTTAGATAGTCATGGTAGTCGCCACGGAGTTCTTGTAGAGAACCACGTGCCACATTCAGCAGTTTGATGTGCATCTCGGTTGAAGTCTCACCGTCTTCTGTGCCTTCGATGATGTTTTGCTTTCCGCTGCGGGCTGCTTGAATCATCTGATCGACAGTTCTGTCTCCATAGGGCGGCAGAAACCTCTGGCAAAAAGCGTATGTCATTTGAAATAGCGTATCTGCCTTTTGATAGTAGTAAGCTTCTCGCCAAGGTTGTTGTCGCTTCAATATCTTGTGGTCATCGTCTATCATACCTCTCGCTCCTATCTCTTGATTCTCTCAAGCTCCTTGATTTTTTGTCGGGCGGCTTTTTCGCCGAGAGAAATCATCTGCGCCACGCTCTTCGCCCCGAAACTCTCCACACCATAACCGTCTAAGTTGGGCTGGATGAGCACATCGGCGTCCTTGCGGTTGGCATTGTATTTCTTCCAGTCTGGGCGCGAGACGGCCCAGTCAAGCAACCCGCCGATGCCGAAAACCTCCTCCAAAGAAAAGTTGCGGTCCTTGTGTTCCTCTCGGCTCAGGTCGATGGCTATCACAATGTCGGCACCCATGGCACGAACCACATCCACCGGCAGGTTGTTCATCATGCCGCCGTCAACCAAGGTCATGCCGTCCCACCGCACGGGTTTGAATACTCCCGGGATGGCCATGCTCGCACGCAGGGCGCGGGCCAGGTTGCCTTTGCTCATCACCACTTCTGTCGGTCCGTTGATATCTACCGTCACGCAACGGAAGGGGATGGGCAGACTGTCAAAATCCACCTCTCCCGTGATGCCGGTCTTCCTTTCCAACAGTTCGCTGATTTGGTCACCGTTGAGCGCCCCGATCAACCTCGGTTCGTTGCTGGTCTTTTTCTTGCGTGAGATGGGGAACCCGAAGATATAGGTCACACCGTCTTCCTGTGCCAACGGCTCATTCTTCAACTCATTGTTTCGGTCCGTCAAGAGCGTCAACCACTCCTGCGAACGAAACAGCGAGTCCAACTGTGCGCTTCTGTAGCCTACGGCATACAGACCGCCCACAATCGAGCCGATGCTTGTGCCGGCGATGTAGTCGGGACGGATGCCTACTTCCTCGAGCACCTTCAGCACGCCAATCTCGGCGGCACCTTTCGCACCGCCACCACCAAACACCAGACCTATCTTCGGTTGTTGTGCCTGCATGGTCATGGCGGCCATGAACAGCCACACCATGACCCACCATTTACGTGTCATAGTCGTATTCTTATGGATGTGTCTATTTAAATAATGTGTGATAGTCTTTTCTATTTGTGTGCGAAGATACGCACTTTTTCTGATATAACCACGGTTTCACTTCTTTTTTTTATACAAACCACGTCTTTCCTGCCATTCACGTCCCATAAGTAGGAATGCGGTGAAGTGGAGGCCGTCTGTTGATTCTATTTGAAATGTAAAGATTTCTAAATAAAACACTTTTTTTTTCAATTTTGTTTGCGCAAACAATAATGTTATCGTAAATTTGCACCCAAAATATACAAGGGAAGGCGAAAAACGCCCAAATGAATAGTGTACTTACGTTAGCATGTTTTATACATCTTCGACGCTATACTTGCATTTGAGATTTTATCATTATATCAAAAAATATTAATTATGTTTAAACATTTACGTTATTCATTACTGACACTGCTACTCGCAGTGTTCACTGGTGCGTGGGCGCAGACTCCCGAGGTCGAGTATGACATGACTTCAGGATGGGAATTTGACGCTAGCGCTAAGACCATGACCAAAGGTGACGTTACCTTTAACGCTTATGGTTCAGCTAGTTTCAAACAGAATACAGGCTATGTCATGTTAGGTAAATCAGGTGCCTACCTTGAATTGCCCGCTTACGACTTTGATGTCGAGAAAATTGAAGTGGTCGGTCATAAAGGCGCTTCAGGCTCAGTCAAACAAAACATTTTTGTGGATGATGTTGCGGTTAGCACAGAAACAACAGGTGCTGATGGCGTGACTAATACATACGAGATTGCCGAGGAATATCAAGCTGCAGGCAATGTTTATACGCTGAAAGTGACTTCAAACCATAATACACAGATTGAAGCCATCAAGGTGTATAAGAAACAAACCAGTTCCGACACACGCACAGCCATCGCAGAAAATATCAAATTTGAACCCACCTCTGTGATTGTTGGTGAGGACGGTTTTTACACGCTCACTGCCGATTATGCTGAGAATGCAACCTATAGCTTTAAGATTGAAAGTAGCGATGAAGACATGTTTACGGCGTTCTACCGTGGCGACCATATCGGCGAATACGTCGTGGGTTACGAGACCGGCACTGTTGAAGTGACCGTGACCATCACACCCAATGATACGAACACCTACAAACCGGTGTCCAAGACTTTCACCGTCACTGTGATGGCTGCTCCTTTGGAAGATATCGCAGCACTTGCTGCAGAAACCACTGCAACAGCGACTGAATTTAATGTGGTGTTCGACAACGCCGTCGTTACCTACGTCAATGGCAACAATGTTTACATCCAGGATGAGTCGGGTGCTATCTTGTATTATAAGAACGGACACGGACTGACCGCTGGACAGATCCTTAACGGAACGGCTACCGTAACATCAGCGTTGCGCAACAACAACCCGCAGATAACCGCCCTTTCTGGGGTGACATCAACCGAAGGCTCTGCACCGCTACCTACTGAGGTCGCTGCTGAGGATTGGGATACGCCTATCAATACCGTCCTGAGCCAGTATTTCAAAGTGACCGGAGCCACCATCACTAAAAATAACAATAAGTATTATGTGCAACTCGGCGACGAGAACGTACAGCTCTACGGTCAGGGTGGATCTTCTGGAGCCTCTGGTTTCAGCTTGGATGACTTAGAGACCACCTATACCATCGTTGGTTTCCCAACCATGTACAACACTACTCCAGAGTTGGTCATCTATGAGGTTCCTGAAAATGAAAACGCTCTCGAAGATCCTCAACTGTCTTACCCTGAAGAGAGCGTGACCGTTATCTATGGCGAGGAATACGAACTGCCCGAACTCGGCAATCCTCACGAACTTGAGGTGGAATTCCTGTCATCTGACGAAGACGTGGCTGTCGTTGACGAGGCAGGAAACGTAACGCTGACCGGCAATGAAGGCTCAACCACCATTAAGGCGATATTCTCGGGCAACGAAGTATTTGAATCCGGAGAGGCATCTTATACCCTCATCGTCAAACTTCCTGCACCTGTACGTGCTTTCCAGAAAGTGACCGCTACCGAGGATATCACCGATGGCAACTATCTCATTGTCTATCAGGGACCCAAGTCTGGACAGGATGCTACTGAAGTCTCCGTCGCATTCAATGGTGGTTTGGAATCGCTTGATGCTGCCAACAACAATGTGCCTGTGACCATTGTTGACGATGTCATCGTCACCGACGAGGATTTTTATTTCACCATCGACACCTCAGACTATTCATTGCTGAGCGCATCAGGTATTTATATCGGTCGAACCAGCAATAGCAATGGAATGCAAACGTCTGCCAGTTCTCCATTCTCTCATGTCATTACAATTGATGAAGATGGGAACGCGGAGATCTTAGCCGATTTCGATGGTAGCACTACTGTTTTACACT
This sequence comes from uncultured Prevotellaceae bacterium, assembly GCA_946404865.1. Lineage (GTDB taxonomy): Bacteria > Bacteroidota > Bacteroidia > Bacteroidales > Bacteroidaceae > Prevotella. The sequence goes on along the minus strand of CAMJFC010000018.1, from coordinate 29,249 downwards.
ATAATTATGGTGCAAATGATCAGCGCTTCCGTTACTACAGGAATTATGGCCAGCGTGCTGTCCAACTCTACAAAGAGATTGACGTGCCCTCTACCGTTGAACTCACTATCGGTCAGCGCAAAGCCGCTGCTGTCAGCAGCCAGTATCCGCTCGACTTCTCTAACACGAATGTAAAAGCTTACATCATCACAGGCAAAGAGGGTACCACCTTCACTCGCCAAGAGGTGACCACAGTGCCCGCCAATACGGGTATCGTCATCACTGGTGAAGAAGGTACCTACCAGATTCCTGTTGCAGCTGAAGCTGATGATATCGAAGGCAACTGGCTCGTGGCTACCACCAGCGGTGAATACACCGTTACTGATGAGGACTATGGAACGGTCTATGGACTCTTCTACTCCACCAAACAGCAGAAGGTTGGATTCCAAAAGAAACCGGCTGGCTTCGTCTTCGGTGCCAACAAGTGCTTCCTCCGCATGCCTGATGCTTCTTCGGCCAACGAAATCTTCTTCGACTTCGACACAACTGCCATCTCTGGCATTGCAACCGATGTGGACAACACAGCCGACGCTTATAACGTCAACGGTCAGAAGGTGAACGCTTCCTATAAGGGCGTAGTCATCCGTGGCGGTAAGAAATTTATCCAGAAATAAGGAATAATTTTAACTCATAATAAACATGAAAGAGTACATCAAACCCGAACTGAAACAAGTCATCAACAATGAGGCACTCATGGATGATTCTGAATTGGGGTCCATCCCTGAAGGCGAAGAAGGTGAAGACCTCGCCAACCAAACCATCTTCGATGAGGAAGAAGTTCCCACATCCAAGTCTGTATGGGAGTAATCCCGCACTTCATTGACATTAAAAAGAGACGTCACATAACAGGTGACGTCTTTTTTTTGCCTTTTTTTTTGTTCATACGCAATTTTTTACTATCTTCGCAGCGAAATACGTTTAACAATAAACTGATATGACTATGAAACGGAAATTCTTAGGCCTTTTGGCCATGGCGGCCATCTTAGGATGTGCCAGCGTAAATGCACAAGTAGTGACCGAACCTGAAATCTTACCGGTGCCTGATAACGGCAACGTATTGGCTCCCGTAGCCACACCCGACGTGGAGAAAGCGAAAGAAGAAGCGGCTCTTGCTGAGCAGAAACGCATTGAGGAGGAACAAAAAGCGCTGGAAAAAGCCCAGAAGGAGCAAGAAAAAGCTGAGAAAAAAGCGCTGAAAGAGAAAGAAAAACGAGAAAAGGAGATAAAAAAGGCCCAAAAAGAAGCCAAGAAAGCTGAGAAAGAAGCCAAGAAAGCTGAAAAAGAGGCTAAAAAACGGGCCAAGGAAATGAAGAAAGCGCAAAAAGAACAAGAAAAGCAAAAGAAAGCGGCAGAAAAAGCCAGAAAGCAACAGGAAAAAGCAGAAAAAGCTGCCAGAAAAGCTGCCAAAGAGCAAGAAAAAGCCGCTAAAGAACTCAAAAAAGCCGGACTCCGCTAAATTCCACAACCCTTTTCGGGACGCGGCTTGCTGCGTCCCGTTTTCTTTTATCAATCAATCTTTGTACTATGAACTACCGAATACTTCTTCCCGTTGCATTCGCTGCGCTGTTGCTGAACTGCAATAACGCTACGGGACAACAAACGGACAATAATGATGCGGCTGCGGCCACGGTTTCGTCGGATGCCTCTAATTCTGTTTCGTCTGACGCCTCCGCCCCCGCGTCGGATTCGCAATCTGCCAATGACGTATCCGCTTCTACGAATGCGCAAACTGCCGACCCGGCCATTCCCGCTCTGGCTCAACGCCTCATCAACGCGTATCCCGAACAACACCTCACGTACACCGACAACCATATCGTCTTTCCCGATGGCACTAAAATCGTCTTTGACGACGGGAAACAAAAATCATTCGAACAAATGCTCGACGACTGTGACATTGAGGACATGCTCTCCATGAAATACGACCCGTCGGAGAAAATTCCCGGTTACCTCAGCGATGCCGGTCGCGCACGTAGCGAGGCTTTCTTCAAGAAGATGTACGGCAACAATGAGGCGGCGGTACGTAAAAACCTGATTAAAGTCAATTGGTTCGGACAGTCGCTCCTCTTTACCAAGGTTAATGGCGCCGACATACAACTCAAAAAAGTGGCTGACGAAATCGCCAAGCACCCCGAATTGCGCAAATACATGGAGCAGTCGTCATCGTTCTATTGGCGCCCTGTGCGCGGTGCCAAACGCCTCAGTGCCCACAGCTATGGTATGACCATCGACATCTGCACGAAATATTCCAATTATTGGCTGTGGTCGAACAAAGGGGCAGGGGAGACCACAAAAGGGTTGAAATACGAAAACCGTATCCCTGAACAAATCGTGACCATCTTCGAGAAATACGGTTTTATCTGGGGCGGCCGCTGGTATCACTACGACACCATGCATTTCGAATACCGTCCGGAGATAGCACCTCAGTAATCTGATCTGCCCACGTTATGATGGTTTGTGGGCGGGCACCGAGACCCGCTCCTACGGTAACCATTCTGCCCAAAGGGAGTCAGAGTTATGTTATTCTCCCTCTCGTGGGTGTTAGAGGGGGCTATAAAAGGGGGCTGTGCCTCCTTTATTTCTTTCTAAATCTAAATTATAGTTAATAATTGTATAATTCCTTGGAGCGTATCAATACTTGTATTACCTTTGCAGTGTACTATTAAAGTAGTACACTACTACACTATTAAATTGGTATTGTCATTTTAATCAAATTCAAGTAACGATGATTGAAGTCAAGAATATTTCATTCAAGTACGGTGGCGGTATTGCTCCCGTATTTACGGATTTCAGCCTCACCCTCAAGGAAAACTGTATCTACGGATTGCTGGGTAAAAACGGCACAGGAAAATCCACCCTGTTGTATTTAATCTGTGGGATGCTCCGTCCCTCAAAGGGTAGCATCACAGTAGATGGCATGGAGTCAAAACGCCGTTTGCCTGAGATGCTCCGCGAGATGTTTCTCGTGCCCGAGGAGTTTGACTTCCCCGCAATGTCGCTCCATCGCTATGTGCAACTCAACGAGCCCTTCTATCCGCGATTTAATCGCGATGTGCTGAAAAAATGTCTCAATGCCTTTGAACTCAGTGATGACCTGAAACTCAACTCCCTCTCCATGGGACAGAAGAAGAAAGTGTATATGAGCATCGCACTGGCCGCAGGAACGAAACTGCTGCTGATGGACGAGCCCACCAATGGACTCGATATTCCGTCAAAGACCCAGTTCCGTCGCGTCATCGCAGAGAATATGACCGACGACCGCACGCTCATCATCTCCACACACCAGGTGCATGACGTGGAGGCACTGCTCGACCATGTCGTGATGATGGAACAATCGCGGTTGCTGCTCGATGCTTCTATCTCTGACATCACCGACAAATACGCTTTCGAGTTCCGCAATCCCCAGCAGATGGGCAGTGATGTGGTCTATGCCGAACCCTCATTGCAAGGCGCTGCCGTTGTGGCAGAGCGAAACGGACGGGAAGAGACGGCGGTCAACCTCGAATTGCTGTTCAATGCGGTCGTGCTCGGAAAAATCAATATGGACAAAAAATAAGGATGTTGAAGATGAAGCGTTTCTATCATTTGCTGAAGTGGACCCTCTCGCGTGGTAAGAAGAACATGCTTGTCATCGGGGCTTCGTTCACGGGCCTTCTCCTCTTCTTCATGGGAATGGCGGTCATCGGCTTGCAGGATGTGGCCCAATATCAACATTTGGTCTATAAGATGATGACGATGGCAATCGGATTCTTTGTTGTCTTCCTCATCATCAGTCCGTCGTTCCTCATGGCCAACTACAGGAAGAGACAAGGGGCGCTCGCTTATCTCGCCCTGCCAGCCTCGTCGGTGGAGAAATATCTGTCGCGCTTTCTCCTCGTTACTGTGGTCTGGGGATGTGCCCTCATCGTTGGTTTCCTCTGCTTCGACCTGATTCAATACCTCATAGCTCGCACCGTCGTGGGCGAACATGCACAGATGGGCACGTTCTCCTATCTGTTTCACAGTGCGGCGCCAGCCGGCAAACAAGCGCACGTACCTTTTTTGGCCTCGCTCGCCTTATGGCTGCTGCTCTTCTGGTTTCAGTCGCTTTATGCGCTGGGTGGAACCTTCTTCCGCCGTTTCCAGTGGATTGTCGTGTCGGTCATTCTGGTCACCGCGCTCGTCATCACCTTCTCATGGTTTAGCGGCGGTGGGGCATATTCACTCGTTGATTGGCTCATGCAACAGAGCATTCAGCCGAAAAGTTTCTTAACCGCCGTCTGTATTGTGCTCGCTGTGCTCATCCTGTTCAATTACTGGCTCTCCTATCGACTCTTCCGTCGTACGCAACTTATTCAAAATCATTGGATTAATATATAATCCCACCTCAAAACCTCAAAACAAAATGTCGAACAGTTCACAATTTCTCAATATATGTAAGTGGCAGGTGCGTACCGACGCCACCAAGCTGCTGAAAGTGTATATCGCATCGGTCATCATCAATGTGTTGGTGCTCTTCGGGGCAGGATACTTGTTTAATGACGAAGTGATGTCAGTGACCGACATGGGCGATCTCAATGACCTCGTCGGAGTGTCGTTCTGCTATTCGGCCATGCAGCTGTTCATGCTTTTTGCCGTGTCAAGGCTCATCGCTCCCATGACGAACAAGAAAAGCAGGGTAGGGTTCATGATGATCCCCGGTACCATGAAACAGAAGTTCGTCATGCGCGTCATCTTCCTGTCTGTCGTATGCGTGCTGGTGTGGGCGGCTGGTTTTGTCACGGCTGATGCCATCCATGTGGCTGCCGCGAAAGGATTGAATGCTCCGGGCGACCAATGGGCCACGCCGGCCATGCTCCAAACCTGCAAGAGCAACCTCACGTCGTCTGCCTCACCAGGCGAAGCTGTGGAGCTATTTATGAAAGGGTTGGAAGCAGGACAGCGAGCGGGAGAAGTAGCAGCTAACCCCGAAGGGGAAGTCTTGCAGCGTCCCGTCCAACTGCCTGAGGAGTTGACAAAGGTGAAATCGTTCAGCGAGGCAGGGTGGCTCAATGTGGGATACGGTATCCTCGCGCTGCTTTTCTCATGGGCGATGTGCCTCTTCTGCGGCGCGTTGTTCAGAACCGCCCCCTGGGTCTTCGCATGGCTCATGTCGTTTGTTATGTCAATCCTGCTTGCGGTCATCGACTATTTCTTCGGACTGGGCAAACCGCTCATGTCGGTAGGCTATTTCATCGCCATCATCCTGTTCGTCGGATTTGCTTACAAACTCTTCAAAAATACACAAGTGATACATAACAAACTGCTGAATCTATGACTTTTACTAACGACAAAGCAATATTCTTGCAAATGGCCGACCGAATCTGCGATGAGATTCTTGCTGGCAAATACAATGCCGACGACAGAATACCGTCCGTCAGAGAATATGCCGTGCTGTTGCAAGTCAACACCAATACTGCGGTCAAGGCCTATGACACGCTCGCAAGGGAAGAGGTGGTCTATAACAAACGCGGACTGGGTTATTTCGTCGCACCCGATGCGAAAGAGAAAATCCTCGCCGTCAGAAAGAAGGAGTTTATGGACCACACCTTGCCCGACTTCATCCGCCAGGCCAATCTCCTCGGAGTCGATCTCAAATCCATCCTCTCTAATCTATAGTCGTGATTAAAAACGATAGAATCAATTGTCTCAATTATAACTTTTTACTATAAATCAACTCATTATGAAAATCAAACAGTTATTAGCAGTGGCTGGCTTGTTCTTTGCCTCTGCGTCTGTCATGGCACAGGAGATGCCGACAATGCCAGTCGACCCCGAAGTGAGAGTCGGACACCTCGACAACGGACTGACTTATTACATCCGACACAACAACAACCCCGAAGGGGTGGCCAACTTCTATATCGCACAGAAGGTAGGCTCCATCAATGAGGATGACGACCAGCGCGGACTGGCTCACTTCCTCGAGCACATGGCGTTCAACGGCTCGGAACATTTCCCTGGAAATGGCATTATCGATTATACCCGTTCGCTCGGTGTCGAGTTCGGACGTGACCTGAATGCCTATACGTCTATCGACCGCACCGTGTACAACATCAATAATGTGCCGACAGCACGCCAGACGGCGGTCGATTCATGCCTCCTCATCCTCAAAGACTGGTCGAACGGACTGACGCTCGATGCCGGTGAGATAGACAAGGAGCGCGGTGTCGTCCATGGGGAATGGCGACTCGGAAGCGGTGCTATGCAGCGCATACGCGATGCTGCCTGGCCCCAGATGCTCAAAGACAGTAAATACGGCAACCGACTGCCCATCGGATTGATGGAGATTATCGACAACTTCACTCCGCAGACACTCCGCGCCTATTACGAGAAATGGTACCGTCCCGACAACCAGGGACTCATCATCGTGGGTGATGTGGATGTGGACAAAGTGGAAGCCAAGATCAAAGAACTCTGGGCCGGTGTGACTGTTCCTGCCGATGCTGTCAAAATTCCGCATGAGGCGATTCCCGACAATGACGATGCCATCTATGTCATCGGACAAGACAAGGAGATGCAGCAGAACATGTACATGATTATGATGAAACACGACGGACTGCCTGATGAGATGAAACCCACCATGATGTCGCTCATATTCAACTTTGGAGGCGAGATGACGGGGATGATGCTCAACAACCGTCTGCAAGAGGCCGCTCAGTCAGAGGGCAGCGCTTTCCTCGTCGCTCAAGGCTCTGACGGCAAATTCCTCTCGACGAAAGCGAAGGATGCGTTCACTACTATTGTTATTCCCAAACCGGGGCAGGACATCGAGGCCATCAAACAGGTGACCCAGGAACTCAACCGAGTCAACCAGTATGGATTCACGGCTACGGAATATGAGCGCGCCAAGGATGACTATCTCAGCCAACTCAAGAAACTCTATGACAACCGCGCGAAAATCAAAAACGACCAGTACGCCAACGATTATATCGAGAACTTCCTCGAGAACGAACCCATGCCCTCCATTGAAGACCAGTACAACCTGACCAACCAAGTGGTGAAAATGCTGCCGGTTGAGGTCGTCAATGAACTCTCGAAGGAGATGATTACCGCCAACGATACCAACCTGGTGGTGGCCGGATTCCTGCGTGAAGCAGAAGGGATTAAAGTCACTACTGTCGATGAGCTGAAAGGGGCTATCGCCGGGGCAAGAGCAGAAAAACTCGAAGCCTATGTCGATAATGTCATCACCGAACCGCTCATGACCGCACTGCCCAAGAAAGGTGCTATCAAGAAAGAGACGGAGAACAAACAACTCGGTTACAAACAGCTCACCCTCTCCAACGGTGTCAAGGTTATCCTCAAAAAGACTGATTTCAAAGACAATGAGATTCTGATGCGGGCTTACGCTGACGGCGGACTCGCTCTTTACGGGCCAAAGGACGATGACAACCTCAAAATACTCGCTATGGGTTTTGCAGAAGCAGGACTGGGCAACTTCTCGCAGCGTGACCTCACGAAGGCGCTGGCTGGAAAACAGGCTGGCGTGGACTTCGACATCGACGTGACCGACCAGACCGTCACAGGTCATTCTACGCCCGATGACCTCGAGACGCTCATGCAACTCATCTACCTCCAGTTCACGGCCATCAAGTCGGATAAAGCCGCTTACGACCAGACCACCGGATATATGGCAGAACAATTCAAAAACGCTTCGCTCAACCCCCAACTCGTATTCACCGACTCGCTGCAGTCAACCCTCACAAATCACTACAAACTGAGCAGCCTGCCCAAGGCCGAGACCTTCGAGAATGCCGACTACGAGCGTATTCTGCAGATTCAACGCGAGCGTCTGGCCAATGCCGCTGACTATACGTTTGTCTTCGTGGGTAATTTCGACGAGGCACTCATGCGTCAATACCTGGAACAATATATCGCTTCGCTGCCCGCCAACAAGAAACTGACCAAGAAACAGAGTGTCAAGCACGTTTGGAACGGTCATGTGGAGAACAGATTCAAGGCGAAGATGCAGGACGGACAGAGCATTGTCGTCGAGGCTTGGAGAAGCAATGGCGTGCCTTATACCGTCGAAGGACGTACATTGCTCAAGATGGCTGCCGATGTGCTTGAAGCAGTCTATCTCAAGAGCATCCGCGAGGAGCACAGCGCTTCCTACACCGTCTCTGCACAGGCCGATGTAGATACTGATGCCGATGAGTTCTACTACACACTGTTGGGCTACTGCCCCTGCGACCCCGACAAGGCACAACTCGCTGAGAGCTTGCTCAAACAAGGTATTGAAGATGCAGCTAAAGCCATTGACCCCGAGGTGCTTGCCAAGGTGAAGGAAGCGATGCTCAACCACTTTGATGAGGATTCCAAGAGCAACAACCATTGGCTCAATTATATCTTCCGCAATGAGAAATATGGCACAGACTTCTACAATGGTTACAAGGAGCGCGTCAGCGCCGTCACACCGGAGCAGGTCAGCGCTTTCATCCGCGATGTCATCATGAAACCGGGACATCATGCCGAAATCGTCATGATGCCGGAATAATCACCCGGAAATACTGTTAATAAATCAAAAAACGGCACATCATGTGCCGTTTTTTTTGTAACTTTGCTCGGAAATACACTTTGTTAACCTTTATATCCTGAATAGTATGAAAATCCTTGCGATTAACCCTGGAATGATATCAACCAAAGTGGGCGTTTTTGAAGACGACCAGATTGTGATGCATGCATGTATCAACCATCCTTTCGAGGAATTGTGCAGATACCCGTTCATCATGGACGAATATGATTACCGGAAGGAAAAACTGCTCGAAGAACTCGAACGACAAGGTTATAAAATGGACTTCGATGTGGTCGTGGGAAGGGGAGGACTCGTCAAACCCATCGAGAGCGGCGTCTATGAACTGAATGACAAAGTGATTGAGGACACCAAACACCCAAGGTTGCATCATGCCTGCAATCTCGGGTCGCTCATCGCACTCAGCATCGCCAAGGAGATTCCCGGATGCAGAGCCTTCACGGTTGATCCCGGCGTGGTCGATGAACTCGATGATGTGGCGCGTATCACGGGTGTTCCCGAATTGCCACACCAGACCATCTGGCATGCGCTCAACCAGCGCGAGATTGCCAAACGCTATTGCCGCGAGCACGGCGTGAAATACGAGGAACAGGATTTAATCGTATGCCATCTCGGCAGCGGCATTTCGTTCGCCATGCACCATCACGGCAGGGCGGTGGAATGTAGCGACGCGCTCAGTGGCGACGGGCCGTTCTCGCCCTCACGGGCAGGGATGCTCCCCACCGTGCAACTCGTCAAGCTGTGTTACAGCGGACAATACACCAAGGAGGAGATGCTGCGCAAAATCAATGGGCACAGCGGGCTGACTGCCCATCTCGGCACCAACGACGTGCGTGAGGTGGAGCGGCGCATCAATGAGGGCGACGAGCATGCACGCCTCGTCCTCGAGGCCATGGTCTATCAGATATCCCGCTGGCTCGGGTCGCTCGCTCCCGTCACTTGCGGCCATGTCGATGCGGTCATCCTCACGGGTGCCATGTCGCACAGCAAGTTTGTCTCGGAAGGCATCACCAAACGCATCAAATATCTCGCACCCGTTTTTGTTTATCCCGGTGAGGATGAACTCACCGCGCTTGCCCTCAATGCCTACCGCGCCATGAAAGGCGAGCAGGAAATCAAAGTTTACAAGTGACGGCTGCCGATCTCTCTAACTGACTATTTCAACTATTCAACATTTTAACATGAAAAAAACACTCTGTTTCCTTGTCGCGGCTTTTGTTGTCGCCACCATCGCACAGGCGAAGAAAGTGAAGATGTCTTCGCCGGATAAGCATGTCACTGTAGAACTCAACCAAGGTGCGGCCACCGTCAAATACCGTGGTGCCACGGTGCTTGAGATCATACAACTCGGCGTAGAGACCACCAATAGGGGAGGGGTGTTGCAACTGCAAAAGATTTCTAAGCCCCAACGCCTCAACATCGACTATGAGATGGTGGCGGGCAAATGTCTCCATCCCCACAAAGCGGCCAACGAATATCTTGCGGAATACAATGGCGATATGAACCGGCCGGTGCAAATCCTCTTCCGAATCTTCAACGACGGCGTCGCCTTCAGATATCAGTTCGAGACGGCCGGCCCGGAGAAGTGGGTGAAAGAACTGACCACCTATCGCATACCCGACGGACGCAAACGGTGGATTCAGCCGTGGACGGAACCCTACGAGGCGTTCTTCCCGCTTGCCACCGACAGCAGGGGGAAGAGCAACAGATGGGGATACCCTGCGCTCATCGAGGCGGCACCCAATGTCTTCACACTGCTCTCCGAGTCCAATATCGAAAGGCACCAGAGCGCTTCCTGTCTTTATAGCGAGGGTGACCTCTATCGGGTGGTGACCGACCAGAACGACAGTGATTTGAACGGACGTTGCCATACCCCATGGCGGGTGGCGGTGGTCGGGTCGCTTGCCGATGTGGTGGCCTCGACGCTGGTCACGGACGTGGCGGAACCCTGCAAGATTGCGGATACCTCTTGGATTCAACCCGGCAAGGTGTCGTGGATTTATTGGGCCAACAACCACGGGTCGAACGATTATAATATCATCAAGCAGTATGCCGACTTAGCATCGGTCATGCAATGGCCTTATGTCCTCATCGATGCGGAATGGGATGAGATGAAGGACGGGAAAACCATTGAGGAGGCCATCGCCTATGTGAAGGGCATCGGTGTCAAACCGCTGATTTGGTACAACTCGTCGGTAGGGTGGGTGAACGGCGCGCCCGGACCCAAATACCGCTTGAACACCCCGGAAAACCGTGAGAAGGAGTTTGCATGGTGTGAACAGCAGGGCATTGCCGGCGTGAAGATTGATTTCTTCTCGGGCGACAACCAGATGAACATGGACTATTGCATCGACTTGCTCGAATGTGCCGCACGTCATCATCTCTTGGTTAATTTCCACGGGGCAACCATTCCGAGGGGATGGCAGCGCACCTATCCGCATCTGCTCACCACCGAGGCGGTGTATGGAGCGGAGTGGTACAATAATGTGCCGACCTTTACAGACAAAGCGGCGGCTCATAATGCCACACTGCCTTTCACACGCAATGTCATCGGACCGATGGACTATACTCCCTGTGCGTTCTCCGACTCGCAGCACCCCCATATCACAACCCATGCCCACGAACTGGCTCTCACCGTGCTCTATGAGTCGGGACTGCAACACATGGCCGACCGCCCGGGGAGTTATCTCGAACAACCGAAGGAGGTGTGCCAGTTTCTCACCCAACTGCCTGTGGTTTGGGACGAGACACGGCTGATAGCGGGCTATCCCGGCGAGTATGTGGTCATGGCTCGACGGTCGGGCGACACTTGGTATGTGGCGGGCATCAATGGCACCGACCAGTTGCGGCGCATAACACTGTCGCTCGGCGACATATTGAAGAAGGAATCAACGGTACTGATGCTCGCCGATTCGGGCGACGCCAATCACCCATGGGCGATTCAAAACATTGACTCGAATGCATTGCCAAAGGACGTCAGCCTGCAACCTCGTGGAGGATTGGTGCTCGTTGTCCGTGAAAAACGGGAACTGCCACCGCTGGTTTACGATGAGGAGAATACGGGGAGTGCTTATCCCTGGCCCGTGATGCCCGGAGTGGATCAATTGCCCGAGATACGGCAGTTGCCCGACCCGCTCAAAGGGGTCAACTCCTTTGCCGACTGGGAACGGAAGCGGAATGAGGCGGGAGCGCAGATTCAACATTATGGCATCGGCACCAAACCGGCAGTGGATAAAGAGAATGTGAAGGCATGGATGACGGGCGACACGCTCTTCGTAGATGTCACCGTCAACGGTGAAACGCTGCATCTCAAATCGCAGATACGTTATCCCAAGACAGGTGAGGCTCCCTATGCGTTGATGATTGGCACCAGCATGATTTCGCTGCCGCCGCAACTCTTTAATGACCGGCCCATCGCTACGATGGTCTATCGTGAAAGTCAGGTCAATGACTATACGCAGATGGGGATGAGAAAACGGCATGAGCGTGGTGAGCACGATTTCGACCGGCTCTACCCCGAACTCTCCGAGAATGGCGCTTACAGCGAATGGGTGTGGGGATTGAGCCGGCTGATTGACGGACTGCAACTGTTGGGTCCGGAAGTGACGAAAATCGACACACATCGTATCGGGGTCACGGGCTGTTCTTATGCCGGTAAGATGGCGCTCTATTGCGGTGCTTTCGATGAACGTATCGCACTCACCATCGCACAAGAACCCGGTGGCGGTGGTGCGGCGGCATGGCGTGTGTCGCATACGATGGATGAGGTGGAGAGTCTCGAACGCACCGACTATCACTGGTTCAAAGAGAGCATGCGCGACAATTTCTCCGGCGACAGTGTCTATCGGTTGCCCTACGACCAGCACCAACTCTGTGCCATGGTCTGTCCGCGTGCGTTGCTCATCGTGGGCAACTCTGACTATAAATGGTTGGCCGACCCGGCAATGGTGGTGTCGGCACAGGCGGCATCCGCGGTGTGGCGGCGATTCGGCATCTCCGACCGCATGGCGTGGTCGGTCATTGGCGGACATCCGCACTGCATGCTCCCCGAGGTGCAGTTCCCACTCGTCCTCTCCTTCATCGACCGATTCCTGCTCTATCCGTAAATTTGAAAAAAAACTCTTTCATGTATGATCTTTTCAAAATAAATTCATTAACTTTGCACACAAATCATACTTTTCTATTAAAACATCGACAATCATGAAAAAATTTATGGATGAAAACTTCCTGCTCGACACCAAGACTGCGCAGGAACTGTTTCACAATCATGCGGCAAAAATGCCCATCATCGACTACCACTGTCACCTCATTCCGCAAATGGTGGCCGACGACCACAAATTCAAAAGCATCACCGAACTGTGGCTCGGTGGCGACCACTATAAGTGGCGTGCCATGAGAACCAACGGCGTAGATGAGCGTTTCTGCACCGGCAAAGACACGTCCGATTGGGAGAAATTCGAGAAATGGGCGGAGACGGTGCCGTACACTTTCCGTAACCCCCTCTACCACTGGACTCACCTTGAGCTGAAAACGGCTTTCGGTATTGACAAACTGCTTTCGCCCAAGACGGCACGCGAAATCTTCGATGAGTGCAATGAGAAATTACAACTGCCTGAATATACCGCCCGCGGATTCATGCGTCGCTACCATGTGGAGTGCGTATGTACGACCGACGACCCCGTCGATGACCTGCGCTTCCACAAGCAGACTCGCGAAAGCGGTTTTGAAATCAAAATGATACCGGCATGGCGTCCCGATAAGGCGATGAACATCGAAAAACCCGAGTTCCCCGCTTACGTCAAACAACTCGCTGAGGTGTCGGGTGTTGACATCGTCAAGTTCGCCGATATGGTGGATGCACTCCAGAAGCGTCATGACTTCTTCCATGAGAATGGCTGCCGCCTCTCCGACCACGGTATTGAGGAGTTTTATGATGAGCCTTACACCGATTCTCAGATTGAGATTATCTTCGAAAAGGCCATGCACGGACAGAACCTCTCAGTGCTCGAGCAACGTCAGTATAAGCATTGTTTCCTCACCATCATGGCAGAGATGGACTATGCCAGCGATTGGACACAGCAGTTCCACTACGGTGCCATCCGCGACAACAACAGTCTCATGTACGACCGTCTTGGTCCTGATACGGGCTTCGATTCTATCGGTGAGTTCAACACAGCACAGGCCATGAGTCATTTCCTCAACAACCTCAATAAGCAAGGTAAACTCACACGTACCATTATTTATACGCTCAACCCCTGTGCCAACGAGGTGATAGCCACCATGCTCGGTAACTTCCAAGACGGTTCTTGCCCGGGTAAGATTCAGTTTGGTTCGGGATGGTGGTTCAACGACCAACTCGATGGTATGACACGCCAGATGAACGCCCTCTCGGTGCTCGGATTGCTCAGCCGCTTCGTCGGTATGCTCACCGACTCGCGTTCGTTCCTCTCTTATCCGCGTCATGAGTATTTCCGCCGTCTGTTGTGTAACCTCCTCGGCAACGATGTGGAGCGCGGACTGCTGCCCGACGACATGGAGTCGCTCTCGCGCATGGTCGAGGACATCTCGTACAACAACGCACGCCGCTATTTCAAATTCTACTAAGAGTTTTGAATCGATATTACACAAACGGGGCGCTCCACGCGTCCCGTTTGTTTTGCTTTTTACTGTTGCTGACCGACTTCGCTGTCGCTGACTGGCGGACAGAACCATTCGCGGAAGAGTTTCTTTTTACCTGTCTTTGATAAAAAATCATGAATTATTTGTTAATTCCGAAAATTAAACGTAATTTTGCACAAAATTTTTTAAGCGAATAATTATTCTTATGAAGAAACTACTCCTTCCGTTCATAGCTTTCGCTATGGTAATGCTCATGGACAGTTGTAATACTGCCAAGCAAATCCCTTATTTCCAGAATATTGACACGCTCAGTCTGGCTGCGTCGAGAGGGCTTTTCGATGCTAAGATTATGCCTAAAGACCAACTTAATATCACGGTGCACACGTCTGACCCGGCTGCCGCTTCACCCTTCAACCTCTCGGTGTCGCGTACTCTCGGAACCACCGGCTCGTTCACAACGGGTGGAGGTTCTCTGCAGACGTATCTCGTTGAGAATGATGGTACCATCAATTTCCCGATTATTGGTAAACTGCATGTCTTGGGACTGACCAAGTCGGAGTGTGAGCAGCTTATTCAGGAGAAGGTGAAACCTTATATGGCTAAGACGGAGAATCCCGTGGTTACGGTGAAGATGGCCAGTTACCGCGTGACCATGCTCGGTGCTCTCGGTTCGAGAGTCATCCCGGTCACGACAGAGAAGATGTCCATCCTCGAAGCCATTGCTTCAGCTGGCGACCTCTCTATCTACGGCAAGCGTACCAATGTGCTGCTCATTCGTGAGGATGCTACAGGTCAGAAGTCCATCCACCGTTTCAACCTGACGGATGCCAACATCTTCAATGATCCCTATTATTATCTACAACAGAATGATATCATCTATGTGGAGCCCAACAGCGTGATGGCCAAGAACTCTGGTATCGGTTCTTCTACCACCATTTGGTTCTCTTTCATCGGTATCGTCACATCAGTCGCATCACTGTTGGTGAACATCCTGAGAAACTAATAGTCAGGTTCTATCACTTACAGATTCTTTTTTCAAATCCTATCATATACGGATGCTATCAAGCAAAAAGGTGTACACGCGTACACCTTTTTTTTGTTGTTGACTCATTCTGCTACTATTATTAGATTTGAGATGCACGCTGATAAAGACAGCAACTTATGAGGTCTTTTCGGCAGCCTTTTGTAGTGCTATTCTCATCCTCCCCCTCGGGGGAGTTAGAAGGGGGCTAAAAAAACCGTCGAACTAACGTCCGACGGCTGTTTTCTCAAATTTTCTGTTCGTAAGAAATTATTTCTTCTCCTCAGCGGGAGCAGCAGCTGTAGTGTCTTTCTTCTCCTCAGCAGGAGCGGCAACAGCTGTAGTGTCTTTCTTCGTAGTGTCGTTTTCGGTAACACTAGCCTCCACTTTCGGAGCTTCTTCCTGAGCAGCCTCTTTAACGGCCTCTTTCTTACCACAAGCTGCGATAGTCAGAGCAGCAGCTGCAACGAACATAAATACTAATTTTTTCATTTTTTCTTTGCTTTTTAAATCTGTAAAACAATTTGTTTGTAAAAACTGATGCAAAGGTAGTGCAAATTTTCAATGCCGCAAATGTTTTTTTAGTTTTTTTTTCAACCTTTTTGTAACAATTTTGCAACTTGTTGAAAATCAGTAACTTGTGATTGTTAAAAATATGTTAAATTTTTGCTGTGTGCCCACACAATCTATAGAAAATTGAATTTTAACTAAAAATATGTGCTATCGGCCATTGTCACCCCCTCCTTAACGTCATCACCGTCACTTCGGGCCACGCTCCCAACCGGAACGGGAATGCGCCGCTGATGCCGGCACTGACATACAGACGCTGCTCGCCCTCTTGATACCATTTCCACCAATAGCGGGCAAAACGCTGGGCTATCGACCAACGACCGATACGCAGTTGTCCGCCATGGGTATGTCCCGACAGGGTCAGTTCGATGTGGGTGGCACCGACAATGTCGTTCTGCCAATGGGCAGGGTCGTGCGTGAGCAAAATCTGGAAACTATCATGATCCACCTTGGCCATGGCCTCTGCCAAGTTGCCATGGCTCACAAATGCCCAGTTGCTGATGATGTCAACACCAATCAGGGTGATGTGCTGTCCGCCACGGTGCAACTCCACGGAACGGTTGCGCAGCAGATGCCACCCCATACGTTTGATGTCCCCGCTCAATTCGTCCACCCTTGCCACAAAATCATGGTTGCCCAACACCGCATAGATACCGTCGGCACATTGCAGACCGCTTAACATATATATATAAGGTGTCAGTTCTTTGACCCGTTGATTCACCAGGTCGCCCGTCATGACGATCAGGTCGGCATGTTCGGCGTTGACGGTTTCCACCATGCGTTGCACCAGTCGTGAGTGCTTGCCTAACGAACCGGCATGGATGTCGGATATCTGTACGATGCGATAGCCGTCGAACGCTTTGGACAGAGATGACCATGCGGCAGACTCGCGTCTGACTTTCAACTGCTGCGGTCCCCAGATAAAACCGTAAATGACAAACAAAAGGCAGATGCCGCTGGCGGCAAGGCCCCACGGCCAACCTGCGATAAGTGAGGTCAGCGAAAAGCATATCTTGGGCATGGTGATGCAAAGCTGATAGGAAAAAATCAGTCGGAGGGACAGCAAGCGGTGGCGGTGGCGGACTAAAAACTCCCAGATGGTGGCCAACAACGTGACAAAGGGCAGCCACCAGGCAATCTGCAACCATAGAGGGGCGCAGCCTGCGAGATGGCGCCACCAAATATGCACGTCGGGCAACAGTGTGAGGAGTACAATAGTCAACAGGGTGCGGCGCATGGTGGTGCTGATGAATGGGATTATGAGTGCAAATTTATAAAAAAACTCGAAAAAAAAGATGATGTTTAAAGAATAATCTTTAACTTTGCAGCAACATGATGATCACTTTTATTATCGCGGCCATCCTGCTGTTCGCATTCGTGCTCATTTCAACTGAAAACATTACGAATGTGAACAGGGCTGCTGTGGCTATTTTCGCCGGTACGGTAGGGTGGGTGCTCTATTTGTCCTGGGGCGGTGATTTCATCTCTGAATGGCATTCGGGCGAGTACTTGTCTTTCCTCAACGGCGCTGAACCCACTGCCGATACGGCCAAGCTCTTCATCGCACAAGAGGTGTTCCTGAAATATGTGGGCAGGGCGGCTGAAATCGTGCTCTTTTTGCTCGCCACCATGACCATCGTGGAGATACTCAACAACAACGGATGCTTTGACTATATCGCGCAGTGGGCCAGAACAAGAAACAGCAGGGTGCTGTTGTGGAAACTCACCGCGGCCACGTTCCTCATCTCAGCCAATCTGGATAATGTCTCCACGACGGTCATGATGCTTGTCATCATGAGGGAGATGGTGTCAAACCGGAAACAACGGCTTGTCTATGGGAGTGCTATCGTCATCGCTGCGAATGCCGGTGGTGCCTTGACGGTCATCGGCGACCCCTCGGGATTGGTGCTGTGGAACATCGGTGCGGCCACGGCGTCCAACTTCTCATTATCCTTGCTCTTACCTTGTTTGCTCGCTTGTGCCATTCCTGTCTATCTGTTAGGAAGAATGTTGCCCGAGCGGGTTGACATCCAATGGATACCCATGCCATACCGTGGTGATGACACCAATCTCAACATCTGGCAAAGGCTGCTCATGTTGTTCGTGGGTATCGGCGGATTGTGGTTCATACCCTCTTTCCACTATATTACCAGACTGAGCCCGTTCATCGGTGCGCTCTGCGTGCTGTCGGTCTTGTGGGTGGTCAACGAAGTGTTCAACCGCAAGCTGATGGACGTTGACAAAATGAGTCAACGAAGAATGCCAAGGGTGTTGCAATATGGTGTCATACAGATGATGCTCTTTGTGCTCGGCATCATGCTTGCCATCGGTGCCGTGCAAGAGACAGGAGCCATCAAATGGCTGGCAAACGCCTACGACGAACAACTCCACAGTCCTTGGATCCTCGGCGTGGTGGCCGGGGGCGTGAGCTGCGTGCTCGATAATTTCGCTACGGCCATGACGTTCTTCTCGTTCCATACCGTCAACGAACTCTCTGCCAACGGTGTTGTGGAGGCGTTCACCCAAAACGGGGAATATTGGAAGATTATCGCTTATGTCACTGCGCTCGGTGGCAATACGCTCGTCATTGGGTCGCTCAGTGGTATCGCGTGGATGAAGATGGAGAATGTGAGGATTGGATGGTACTTCCGGAATGTGGGGTGGAGGGCACTCTTGGGTGCTCTCATCGGACTGGCGGTCCTGTACTTCACCGCCGATTGGCACTTCACCTTATAGAAGGCAGCATGTCCCACCTCAAAACCTTAACACCTACCACCTTATCATTTCACCACGTTACGACCTTATAACCTCACCCCTCATCACCTGAAAACCTCAAAACCTAAATAATTATGGCAAAAATCAAGACTATAGGCATCATGACCTCAGGAGGCGATGCACCCGGTATGAATGCTGCTATCAGAGCCGTCACCCGAGCCGGCATTAGCAACGGTTTTAATATCATGGGTATCTATCGTGGATACGACGGACTCATCAATGATGAAATCAAACCCTTCACCACAGAAAATGTCAGTGGTATCATTCTCAACGGCGGTACCATTCTCAAAACGGCAAGAAGCAAGGAGTTTATGACTCCCGAAGGCAAGGAGAAAGCCTATCAGAATATGGTGAAAAGGGGCATCGATGCCCTCATCGTCATCGGCGGAAACGGCTCGCTCACGGGTGCCATGCACTTCGCGCAGGAATATGACATGTGTTGTATCGGCCTGCCGGGCACCATTGACAACGACCTCTATGGCACCGATTCGACCATTGGCTACGACACCACCATGAACACCATCATGGAATGTGTGGACCGCATTCGCGATACCGCGCAGAGCCATGAGCGAATCTTCTTCGTCGAGGTGATGGGACGTGATGCCGGGTTCCTCGCACAAAACAGCGCCATCGCCTGTGGCGCCGAGGCGGCCATCATCCCCGAAGACTCTACCGACGTGGACCAGTTGGCACGGTTCATGGAGAGGGGTATCCGAAAATCCAAAAAAAGTTGTATTGTCATCGTCTCGGAAAGTCCTAAATGCGGCGCGCTCTATTATGCCGAACGTGTCAGAAAGGAGTTCCCCAACTTCGATGTGAGGGTGTCTATTCTGGGACACTTGCAGCGTGGCGGACGCCCCACGGCGCACGACCGTATCCTCGCTTCGCGTACTGGTGTGGGTGCCATCGAAGCCATCCTGCAAGGGCAGCGCAACGTGATGATTGGCGTAAGAAACAACGAGGTGGTCTATGTACCGCTCAGCGAGGCCATCAGAAGCGATAAGCCTTTCGACAAAAAACTCATCAAGGTGCTCGACGAACTAAGCATCTAAGCGCGTTGTGCTCTCAGGTGTCTGTCTTCTCTGAAAAATAGTCCTTTTCTTCAAAAACTGTCAAAAAAACAATGTTTTATTTGTCCGTAAACAAGAAAATGACTATCTTTGCAAGTCAACAACTACAATTGCCTAAAGAGAAAATATAAAACTTAATAACAAAATCTATATCTTATGTCACAAATCAACGGACACATTTCACAGATTATCGGCCCGGTTATCGACGTATTCTATGATACGAAGGGTCAGGATGCTGAGAAAGTGCTTCCAAAAATCCACGATGCGCTCAAAGTGGTTAGACCTGACGGAAAAGAACTCGTCATCGAGGTGCAGCAACACATCGGTGAGGATACCGTCAGATGCGTCGCTATGGACAATACCGACGGACTGCAGCGTGGATTGGAGGCCATCTCAACGGGCTACCCCATCTTGATGCCGGCTGGAGACCAAATCAAAGGACGTATGCTCAACGTCATCGGACAGCCTATCGACGGTATGAAACAGCTCGATATGGAAGGAGCGTATCCCATTCACCGTGAAGCACCGAAGTTCGAAGAACTGTCAACGCAGAAAGAGGTGCTTTCCACGGGTATCAAGGTCATCGACCTGCTTGAACCCTATATGAAGGGTGGTAAAATCGGACTCTTCGGAGGCGCTGGTGTGGGTAAGACCGTGCTCATTATGGAGCTGATCAACAACATCGCTAAAGGACACAACGGATTCTCCGTCTTTGCTGGCGTGGGCGAACGCACACGTGAGGGTAATGACCTCATCCGTGAGATGATTGAGAGCGGTGTGGTTCGATACGGCGAGAAATTCCAAAAAGCGATGGAAGAGGGAAAATGGGACCTCTCTCTCGTTGACCCCGAAGAACTCAAAAAGAGTCAGGCCACCCTGGTCTATGGACAGATGAATGAGCCGCCGGGCGCACGTGCCTCTGTGGCACTCTCCGGACTGACCGTGGCTGAGACCTTCCGCGACAATGGCGGACAAGACGGGGCTGCTGCCGATATCCTCTTCTTCATCGACAACATCTTCCGTTTCACACAGGCCGGCTCTGAGGTTTCCGCTTTGCTCGGACGTATGCCCAGCGCCGTGGGTTATCAGCCCACACTGGCATCGGAGATGGGTACCATGCAGGAGCGTATCACCTCTACCAAGCGTGGCTCAATCACATCCGTACAGGCGGTGTATGTGCCTGCCGACGACCTCACCGACCCGGCACCGGCCACCACCTTCACGCACCTCGACGCTACCACCGTGCTCTCGCGTAAGATCACAGAGCTGGGTATCTATCCCGCCGTCGATCCGCTCGGTTCCACATCGCGTATCCTCGATCCGCTGATTGTCGGCAAGGAGCACTACGACTGCGCACAGCGTGTCATTCAGATTCTGCAACGCTACAACGAGCTGCAAGATATCATCGCCATCCTCGGTATGGACGAATTGTCCGACGAGGACAAGTTGACCGTGAACCGCGCTCGCCGTGTGCAGCGTTTCCTCTCGCAACCCTTCTCCGTGGCAGAACAGTTCACCGGTGTTCCCGGTGTCATGGTCTCCATCGAAGACACCATCAAGGGATTCAATATGATTCTCGACGGTGAGGTCGATGACCTGCCTGAACAGGCATTCCTCAATGTGGGTACCATCGACGACGCCATCGAGAAAGGTAAACGCTTGCTCGAACAGGCTAAAGGCTAACGCGTATGCTCAGATTGAAAATCGTCTCACCAGAGAATATCGTGTTCGACGGAGAGGTCAACAGCGTGCTCGTGCCCGGGACGATGGGCAGTTTCCAAATCCTCAACGACCATGCTCCCATCATCTCATCCCTACAACCCGGTAAGGTGGAATACGAGGCCGCCGACGGCAGGCACGAGATGATGATTGGCGGAGGATTCGTGGAAGTGCAGAAAAATGTCGTCTCACTCTGTGTCGAAATCGAAGAAGAATGAACAAAAAAAACGATGATGACCGCATAGGGCGCTGGGCGAAGAGATACTACAAGTTTTCGCTCTGGTTGGTGGCGGGGGCTACGCTCATCGGACTGCTCGCAGCCAATATCATGTTCAAGGATTCGCTTGTCGTGCCTATCGTCATCAGTGCTGTCTTCTCGCTGGTCGCCAGTTTCGCCTACGGCGCCGCATGGAAATCGGTGGCAAGGTCTGCTCCACAGACACTCACCAAATTCTATCTCGCCGCCCCCGCACTGCGCATGATCACCGCCGCTTTGGTGGTCGCCGTCTATTGCGTGGTCGTCAGACAGCCGGAGAAAATACGCACCTTCGCTATCGTTTTCTTCATCTTCTATATCGTTACGCTTATCTTCGACAGCGTATTTTTCGCACGTTTTGAAAAGCTTAATAAAAAACATACAGAATGAAATATTTCAAACAACTTCTATGCTTGATGATGATGGCTCTCGCCTTCATGCCTGCCTTTGCGAATGAGCAGCAGGAAGAGAAGGAGGGTGAGAAGAAGTCTATCGACTTGCAGGAGGTGTTGTGGGGACATATCAAGGACGCCTACTCATGGCATATCACCGACATCGGCGGAAAGCCCGTCGTCATCTACTTGCCGGTCATCATCAAGACCTCGACAGGATGGCATTTCTTCTGCAGCTCGAAATTCTCACACCATGAGGATGCTGAAGGCAGAAGATGGGCGCTCGACGAAAGCGGACAGCCTGACAAAAATCTCAACCTTTATATATCGTCGGTCAAAGACGATAATAAGATTTATGAGGTGGTCAACGGCGAACCGCAGAAGGTGACCCTTGATTTCTCCATCACAAAGACGGTGGTGGTGCTCTTCATCGACGCTATCCTCCTCTTGCTCTGTATCCTCATCCCGGCAAGATGGTGCAAGAAACATAAGGTGGACGACCCCGCACCTAAGGGATTCACCGGACTGATGCACATGTTCGTCATGTATGTCTATGACGATGTCATCAAACCGTCGCTCGGAAAGGAGGCCGACAAATATGCGCCTTACCTCCTCACCTGTTTCTTCTTCATCTTCATCGCCAATATCATGGGCGTGGTACCGTTCCCGCCCGGAGGAGGCAACCTCACAGGTAATATCACTTTCACGTTCCTCCTGGCTCTTTGCACGTTCATCATCACCAACGTCACAGGAACGAAGGCTTATTGGAAAGACATCTTCTGGCCGCATGTGCCCACTTGGCTCAAGGTGCCCGTACCCCTGATGCCTTTCATTGAGTTCTTCAGCATCTTCACAAAACCCCTGGCGTTGATGATCCGACTTTTTGCCAATATGATGGCAGGACATGCAATCGCTATCTCACTCACATGCATCATCTTCATCATGTTTGCCATCAATGCCATTGCTGGCTCGGCCATGACGGTCGTCAGTGTGGGCATGAGCATTTTCATGATGTTGCTCGAGGTGCTGGTGTGCTTCATCCAGGCGCTGGTGTTCACTATGCTTAGCGCGGTGTTCATCTCTCTCGCCCATGTGAAAGAGGAACACGCCGAAGCAGCATAAGACATGATATCTCCGGAACACCGGAACCACAGGAAATCCTGAGGTCCGGCACCCGGAATCTCCGGTTCTCCGGAAAACCCTTTAAAAATCGAATAAACTCAATTAATAACTTAAAAACCAAAAAACTATGTTATCATTATTATTGGCCGCTGACGGCCTTGCAAAATTAGGTGCCGCTATTGGCGGTGGTTTGGCTGCAATTGGTGCAGGTATTGGTATCGGACGTATCGGTGGTAATGCTATGGACGCCATGGCACGCCAACCCGAAAAAATGGGTGACCTCCGGTCAAGTATGATTATTGCCGCAGCTCTCGTCGAGGGTGTCGCATTCTTCGCCGTTATTATCGCTCTGCTCGCTCTCTTCGTATAATTTAATAGCAGCTTATGTCGTTAATAACCCCTGATTTTGGTTTGCTGTTCTGGATGACAGTCGTCTTCCTGATCGTGCTCTTCATCTTGTGGAAGTACGGCTTCCCCGCCATCATCAAAATGGTCAACGGGAGAAAAGCCTACATCGATGAGAGCCTCAGAAAGGCACACGAGGCCAACGAACGTCTCGCCAACATCCAGAAAGAAGGTGAATCCATCCTGCAAGAGGCACGCGAACGACAGGCTCAAATACTTAAAGAGGCCCAACAGACGCGCGACGCCATTGTAGAAAAAGCACAGGAGAAAGCAAGGGGCGAAGGTGCTCGGCTGCTCAACGAGGCTAAAGCCGAAATAGAGAGCGAAAAGCAGAACGCTATCCGCGATATCCGTGCTCAGGTGGCAGAACTGTCGGTTCTGATCGCCGAAAAAATCCTGAAAAAGAACCTAGATTCTGACAGGAAACAGATGGATATGATCGAACGGCTGCTTGATGAGGTGTCTGCTGACAAAGGGAATAAACAAGAATAGCTATGGATTTAGGTGTCATTTCGGTCAGGTATGCGAGAGCGCTGCTAAAAAGCGCTGTCGAGATGAAACTTGAGCAACAGGTGTATCAAGAGATGCAAACGCTCGTCAGAGCGTACATCGATGTGCCCCAGCTCAGGACGACCATCGACAACCCTATGCTCGAAAAAGAGAAAAAAGCGCAACTGCTCAAAACAGCATGCGGAGGTGACGTGACACCGCTCACGGACAGATTCCTCGCTCTCGTGCTGGAGGAGGGTAGGGAGAGCACACTACAATTCATGGCAGCATCGTATATCACCCTTTACAGAAAACAGAAAAACATCACTCGCGGCAAACTCATCACCGCCGCTGCCGTCTCTCCCGAGACTGAGGAGAAGATGAAGCGGATGGTGGAGAGTAGAACTCAAGGCTCTGTGGAGTTCCAGACGGAGGTCAACCCTGATATCATCGGCGGGTTCATACTCGAGTATGATACATACAGGATGGATGCCAGCGTGCAGCGTAAACTGCGCGAAGTACTCACACAGTTGAAAAAATAATTTACTCAAACCGTTCAAGTAGTAAAGAGATCATCACGGCTGAACGTTATTGCGTTGTTTCGTTATTGCGTCATCACGTTATCTCGTCATTTCGTCATCACGTTATCTCGTTATCACGTTATTCCGTAATTCCGTAATTCCGTTATCTCTTTAATAACTACCAAAACCTCAAAAAAGAATGTCAGACAAAATAAAACCAAGCGAAGTCTCTGAAGTGCTGTTGAAACAACTCAGAGGGCTCAATGATGCCGAGCGCTTCGACGAAGTGGGTACTGTGCTGCAGGTCAGCGATGGCGTGGCGCGTATCTACGGACTCCGTAACGCTGAGGCCAACGAGCTGCTCGAATTTGAAAACGGCACCATGGCTATCGTCATGAACCTCGAGGAGGACAACGTGGGTTGTATCTTGCTCGGCACAACCTCTGGTATCAAAGAGGGAATGGTCGTCAAGCGTACCAAACGTATCGCTTCCATCAGGGTCAATGACAATATGCTCGGACGCGTCATCAACCCGCTCGGACAACCCATCGACGGTAAAGGAGACATTGACCTCTCCGATGCCTTCGAGATGCCTCTTGACAGAAAGGCTCCCGGTGTGATTTACAGACAACCGGTGAAAGAACCGCTGCAAACGGGTTTGAAGGCTGTCGACTCCATGATTCCCATCGGAAGAGGACAGCGTGAGCTCATCATCGGTGACCGACAGACGGGTAAGACCGCTATCGCCGTTGATACCATCATCAACCAGAAGAGCTTCTACGAGGCGGGCAAACCTGTCTATTGTATCTATGTGGCCATCGGACAGAAAGCTTCTACTGTGGCTGCGCTCGTGCAAAACCTGAAGGAGCACGGGGCTATGCCTTATACCATCGTCGTTTCGGCTACGGCTGCCGACCCGGCTGCTATGCAGTATTATGCACCATTCGCCGGTGCCGCTATCGGTGAATATTTCCGCGACAGAGGCGAGTCGGCACTCGTCGTTTACGACGACCTCTCCAAACAGGCTGTCGCCTATCGTGAGGTGTCACTGATTCTCCGACGCCCCTCAGGACGTGAGGCTTATCCGGGCGATGTGTTCTATCTGCACAGCCGTCTGCTCGAGAGGGCTGCACGTATCAACGACCAGCAAGAGGTGGCTGAACAGATGAACGACCTGCCTGAGTGTCTGAAGGGACATGTCAAGGGCGGCGGTTCGCTCACGGCTCTGCCTATCATCGAGACCCAGGCGGGCGACGTGTCGGCCTATATTCCTACCAACGTGATATCCATCACCGACGGACAGATTTACCTCGAGACAGACCTCTTCAACCAAGGCTTCAGACCGGCTATCAATGTGGGTATCTCCGTGAGCCGTGTGGGTGGTTCGGCACAGGTCAAGAGTATGAAGAAAGTGGCAGGTACACTCAAAATCGATATGGCGCAGTACCGTGAACTGGAGGCCTTCTCGAAGTTCTCGAGTGATATGGACCGTGTCACAGCGATGACCCTCGACCGTGGACGTAAAAACAACCAACTGCTCATCCAACCGCAGTACAGCCCCATGAATGTGGGAGAGCAAATCGCTATCCTCTACTGCGGTACGCGTGGACTCATGCACGAGGTGCCTGTCGATAAGGTCAGAGACTGCCAGGATGCGTTCCTCGAAAAACTCCGCTCCACACACCAAGATGTCATCGACTTCCTGGGCAGCGGAAAGATCGACGACAATGCCACTAAGGTGGTCGAAGAGATCATGGCCGATATCGCAGGACAATATAAACACTAATTGCTTATGCCGTCACTAAAAGAGATAAAAAACCGCATCGCGTCGGTCAACAGCACACGCAAAATCACGTCGGCCATGAAGATGGTGGCTTCATCAAAGCTGCACCATGCTCAAGTGGCCATCGAGAACATGCTGCCATACGAGACGATGCTCGAACATATTCTCAAGGCGTTTCTCGCCGCGGAGGTTGATTCGCAGACCGTCTATGACCAAGAGAGACCTGTCAAAAAAGTCGCTCTGATTGTGTATGCGTCGAACAGCAGCCTCTGCGGAGGATTCAACTCCAACGTCCTTAAAATGATGCAACAGGCGGTGGCCGAATATCAGCATCTCGGGATGGAGAATATCCTCATTTATCCGATTGGCAGAAAAGTGGCTGAGAAAGTGACGAAGTTAGGACTGAGGTCGGCTGGCGACTTCACGGATCTCGCTGACAAACCAAACGTCGCAAAGTGTATTGATATCGCGGTAGAAGTAGGTGCGATGTTCAGAAACGGTGATGTGGACAAGGTGGAGATGATCTACCACCATTTCAAAAGCGCAGGCTCTCAGGTACTCACAAGAAAGACATTCCTGCCTTTCGACCTCACCGAAGAACTGGAACGCGACCATGAGCGTGACCTCTCATCCAACATTGCTACGAGAGAGGCGCAGGAGTATCTCAGAAAAAGGAAAAAGCAAGAGGAGGCGAGGGAGCATGAAGAGGTCAAACCTCTCAACGACAATTTCATCGTGGAGCCCGATATGGACTCCGTGCTCAATGCCCTCATTCCGAAACTGCTGCATCTGATGCTCTATACGGCTCTGCTCGACAGCAATGCCTCTGAACACGCGGCACGTATGGTGGCCATGCAGACGGCGACAGACAACGCTGATGAGTTGCTCAGGCAACTCAACCTGCAATACAACAAAAGCAGACAGCAAGCCATCACCAACGAACTGCTCGATATCGTCGGAGGATCAGTCAACAACTAAAAGAAATCCCGCGCCACAGCGCGGGATTTCTTTTGGGGGTTGAAGGTTTAGGGTTCTAATGGTTTAGTGTTTAGTGTTTAGTGTTCCCCAGCATATGTCTCCACTCCTCCACTCCTTCACTCCTCCACTCCTTTAAAGTTGATAATTATCAACTAAAAACACATAAAATGTTAAATATTAGAAATTCTACCTATAAAAATTAACAATTTTGTGTTAATGAATTAAGAATTGCACTAACTTTGCAGATATGAAAAAGAAAACCATCTGGACCATTGCCATCATCATGGGCATGTCGTTTCTCGCCTTGCTGTTCCTACAGCTCGAATATATCAAAGAAATGGCGAGAATGAAGAAGGAGCAATTCGACGAATCTGTCAAAAGCTCTCTCTCGCAGGCATCACGCAACCTTGAACTCAACGAGACGCTCCGCTATCTTGAAAAAGATATCAACGACCATAACAAGAAAAGCAAAAACAAAAACAAAAAAGACTCTGTCATGGTGGCCGTGAATGTCGATGACGGCACATCACAACAAGCGCATCATTTCGCTCAGACTTCAAAATCCGGTGGGGCTTATTCGTCGTTTGAGATGAAAACATCCCAACTCAACCCGTCTAACGCGTCGAAGGCCATCATCCTTTTCAGTGATAAGAATAGTCTGTCGCAAGCCAGCAAGTCGATGCAGGAAATCGTCAGAAACAGATATGTCTATCAGAAGTCGCTGCTCGACCAGATTATCATGACGATTCTCTATTCCGCTTCGGAGAAACCGCTCAAAGAGAGGGTCAACTTCAAGCAGCTCGACCAAGACCTTAAGGCTGAACTCTATAGCAGGGGCATCAAACTGCCTTACCATTTCACGGTTCATTCTCAGGACGGGAGAGAAGTGTACCGGTGTCCGGACTATGATGAAAAGGGTGAGGATAATTTCTATGAGCAGGAACTGTTCCCCAACGACCCGGGAAACCAGGCTGGGGTTATCCACATCCATTTCCCCGACATGGACAGTTACATCTATTCCAGTGTCAAGTTCATCATCCCGTCTATCGTGTTCCTCGTCGTACTGCTGGTCACGTTCATCTTCACCATCTTTGTCATCTTCCGGCAGAAGAAACTCTCTGAAATCAAGAACGATTTCATCAACAATATGACGCACGAGCTCAAAACACCTATCTCCAGCATTTCTCTCGCTGCGCAGATGCTCAACGACGATTCGCTCTCCAAAAGCCCGTCGATGCTCAAACATGTCTCGGGCGTCATCGCCGACGAATCGAAACGCCTCCGCTTCCTGGTCGAGAAAGTCTTGCAGATGTCGATGTTTGAAAAGCAGAACGCGGTGTTCAAGAAGAAAGAACTCGACCTCAATGAGATGCTCGAAAATGCAGCCCATTCCTTCCAACTCAGGGTGGAGCACACAGGAGGGAAAATTGATGTCGATATCGAGGCGATAGATTCCGCCATCTATGTCGATGAGGTGCATTTCACCAATATGATATTCAACCTCATGGACAATGCCATCAAATACAGGAAACCCGACCACCCGCTCAATATCATGCTTCACACATGGAATGAGAAAGACCGCCTGTTCTTCTCCATCGAAGATGACGGCGTGGGCATCAAGAAAGACAATCTGAAAAAGATATTCGAAAAATTCTATCGTGTGCATACGGGCAACGTTCACGACGTGAAGGGCTTCGGACTCGGTCTTGCTTACGTCAAGAAAATCGTTGACCTCCACGGTGGCGAGATACGGGTGGAAAGTGAATACGGGAAAGGCACCAAATTCATCGTCTCCCTGCCCGCTATCACCGAAGAATGACACTCTATTATCATCAACTTAATTATTTAATTTTTAATCTATAAATATCTTCATCATGGACGAGAAATTGAAAATCTTATTGTGCGAAGACGACGAGAACCTCGGTATGCTGCTTCGCGAGTA
>CAMJFC010000017.1 GCA_946404865.1 uncultured Prevotellaceae bacterium | reverse complement strand
GGTTTTGCAGACCGCCACATAACCGCTTTGTTAAGGCACCATGTTGTTTTGCGGATGCAAAAGTAATGAAATCATTTGATTCGACAAAATTTTTGGCTTAATTTTTCTTTTTACAAGTCTTTTTTATCGCTTTTTGTGACTTTTCCTCTTTACATTGCGCTGCCAGCGGGCATCCTACACACGCTGCAGGAGTCTGTTTTTGCTGTCGCACCGCTTTATAAACACGGTAAGCGGCGTAAACGACCGCCAGTGCCACAAGAACGAAGACAATGGTATATTGAGCAGCCATCCACAGTTCCCTTCTGTCTATTCAGGAAGACCGATGACCCGCCAGAATGCTTGAGGCAGAGAGATATTGGGCATCTCTTTTGCCTTGACGAAGAGCGGTGCGATGTCTTCGGGATTGAATCCCGCAGTACCACAGCCAACAAGAGTCACAATAAAATGCAGTTCGGGGTGTTTCGCCGCATATTCGAGGAACCGGTTGACATGCGGACGTATGTTTTCCACACCTCCCACAATGGTCGGAATGGCATACGACTGTCCTTGCCTACCTTCTCCCTGTCCTTGTATGGCACCGAAATTCCTTTTCGCCAATTTTGATGCGCCACCGTTGTGCAGTCCCCACGGGTTACTGCCAAAGACAAAAATCTCATTAGGCGCCAACTTGTTCACCATGAATGGGGAAACCCTGCTATGCGGTTTACTCCGAGAAGCACTAAGATTAAAATTATTATACGTAGAATCGGAACGGCGTCGTTCAGACTTCGGTGGTACGATTCTATGCTTGTGTATTCTCTCTTGGTACTCCATTTTACGACGCTCCTCTTCAAGACTGGTTTCTTCACGTCTTCTCTCTTCCTCGCCAAGAGCAATCAAATCCAGACTGGCATTGCAACAATCGACGACAAGCTCATTATTAATTTCAAATAACTCTGGCGCAGAGACAGCATCGTCAGCATCACAAATTGCTGCAGATTTTGAACTTGTTGGGAGAGCACATCCAAGAGGTTTGACATCATCTTCCGACATATTGATGATATCCATCACCGCTTGCAAATCATCTTTGAGTCGTGCCAAATGTTTATCGGAAGCCAGCATCGCCAACATCTCACGATCCTCCTGAGGGGTTGTCGTGCCATCGATATATGCGCAGAGCAGTTCCTCTGGCAGCTTTATCTTTTTCTTTGTTTGAGTGTTATGCTGCATAAAGATGAGTTTTTAGGTAAGGTAACACCACTTCATCCCTCATTTTCCTGTATCTTTGCGACACGGCCGATGGCGAGATGCGCAGCATTTCGGCCACCTCCTTCGCTTTATACCCTTCAATGAGGATTTTCCTTAAGATGAAACACTCGGGATCCACATTTCTATAAATCGTCATGCAGATCTCCTCAATGGACTGATTGAACTCCTCACTGTTGTTCGCCTCTGACGGTTTTGAGTCCATTTTCATTTCAAAATCAAACCCGAGATCAATTTGGTTTCTAAACTCGCGATTGTATTCACGTATCGCTTCCCAAATGACGAAGAGGAACCCTTTGACCATCCATGTTTTGAGCGACACCCGTGCGGAGTGGTCCTCTAATTGGACGAAATCGTGCAATAGGAGGTCGAGATAATATTTATGCGCAAGAGAATAGAAGTCAAGTCCCGGTTTCCGACTTAACTGATACCTGTTGTCGTAAATCAGGTATGCTATTTGGCAATAGCCATAGAAATAGTCGCGGGTGATTTGGTTATCCCCGCTGCGAAATCCTTGTATGATTTCCTGGTCGGTCAGTATTCTATTGGGCATTGCTGTGACAAAATTCGATGCAAATTTAAGAAAAAAAACGAAGAAATGAAAAACGAGCATAAAAAAAACAGTTACAACCTTCATTTTTTTTCATCAAATGCATCTAATACTATGAGATTTGAACTTTTAGATTTGAGATTTGTATTTTGAACATTATATTTACCAATTCAACCATTAAAGATTATGGAAAAGAAAGTTTTCAACCTGATTGTAGTAGATGAGAGCGGTTCGATGAGTATTATCCGCAAGCAAGCATTTGAAGGACTAAACGAGACTTTGGAAACCGTGAAAAAGATGCAAGAGACCAACCCGGACATGGAGCAGCGCATCACGCTGATGACATTCGACAGCAGTCACAAGAATTTCATTTACGACAACAAGAGCGCCCGTGAAGCAGAGAAGCTGTCATGGAATCAATACAACCCTGGCGGTTGCACCCCACTCTACGATGCCATCGGTCTGGGCATCTCGAAAGTGAATGCCCTGGCAGGAAAAGACGATGAGGTGCTGGTGACCATCATCACCGACGGCGAAGAGAACAGTTCGATAGAATACAGCCTGGAGATGATTAAGAACCTCATCGAAAAGTTGAAAGAACAAAACTGGGTGTTCACGCTCATCGGCACCGATAACCTCGACGTGGAGTCAATGGCACAGCAGATGTCAATCGACGACCACCTGAGTTTCAAAGAAGATGCGGCTGGCACGAGAGAGATGTTTGCCAAGGAACGCGATGCGCGTATGAGTTGGAATTGCGATTTAGCGGTGTACGCATGCTTGGCCCCGGAAGAGGCTGCAGAGAGGAAAAAGTCCCGTCGTGGTCGTTTCTTTAAACAATAGAGTGTTCAGCAAAGCTGCTGATGCTACATGCAGACCGTATAGTCTTGCAAAGGGTTAGGGGGATGCCTCCTGACCCTTTTTTCTTCAAAAAAGGTGTGACCTGTATTAAACCTTTTGCCATGTGAAACGTCAAAAAGAGAAAGGCCGAAATGTATCATTTTTTCTAACTTTATATTATTATCACTAACTCTAATTCAACAATGAAAAAAACGATGAAGAAAGCAGTCATGATGATGCTTGCCTTGCTCGCCTTGCCTTTGGCCATGCAAGCACAAACCAAATTCCATGACGTTGAAGCCAATGAGGCTACCGGTCCGGTGAAATCAATTGAGACATCCGTGATGGGCATGGCCCAAGTGACCAAATTCACCCCTGAGGGCAAAATGGAACGTGAAGGTATGTCGGATGTGGTTTACGATGCCGACGGTTATCTTCAGTCGGCCAAGATGAGTTTCCAAGGCAACGAGATGGCCTTCAGCTACAAGTGGGAAAACGGTAAGATTGTGAGCCAGACCATGGACATGGGTGGCGGACAGGCTTTCACTATCACCCGTACCTACAACGAGAAGGGCGCACCCGCAGCCGACTCGTTCGACATGGGCGGTCAGGTGATGGAGAATCCCTACACCGACTACAAATATGATGACCGCGGCAACTGGATTAGTCGTAAGACCAACATGATGGGTCAGGAGATGGAGCAGACCCGCACGATTACTTATTACGAATAGGAATTAAAGCAGTTCAGTCAAATGCTGCGTGCTGCGCTTTCACTTGACATAAAAAACATGGATTTCGTTATAGAAATCCATGTTTTTTACGTTTATATGTCACAATAACGGGAAAAGAGCGTATAATAAGCAGAGATGACTGAAGAAACGTTTCAAGACGAGGCCCGCCGTCTGCGTCCCAAGCTGACCGCTTTGGCGCGGCGATACACCGATGATGCAGATGATGCAGAAGACATTGTGCAGGATGCGCTGCTCAAACTGTGGCTCATGCACGATGATTTGCAATCACCGCCGGACGGTCTGGCCATGGTCTTGACCCGTAACCTGAGCATCGACCACCTACGACGGAAGAACCGTCCCTGCCCTACTCCGGAAATTGTCGAAACGGAACATGAGGACGATGAACGCATAGAACGCATGATGCGTGTGATAGACACCCTTCCTGGTTTGCAACAAATCGTTTTACGCCTGCGACACATGGAGGAAATGGAATTCCGCGACATTGCCCGCATCACAGGAACCAGCGAAGCTGCTGTGAGAAAGACCCTCAGCAGAGCCCGAAAAGCAGTGGCGGAAAAATTAAGTAAACAATAACATGATGATGATGACGACAAAGGAGCATGAAATCAAGAGATTGACAGAGCGGTTTTTTGAGGGAGAGACGACCCTCGACGAGGAAAAAACGCTCTATGCATACTACAGCCAAGCAGACATTGCTGCAGAACTAGCGGTGTATGCGGAAGTGATGCGCAGTTTTGCCATGCTACCCATCAAAAAAGAGGTGAAGACCAAGAAGGTTGGGACGGCAAGGAAAATCTATCGACGCATCGCCGTTGCCGCCAGCATCACTCTTCTGTTAGGAGCCGGTACCTTCTTTCTTCTGAAGCCCTCAACACCCGATGAGGAGTGCGTGGCCTATATCTACGGCAAGAAGAGCACCGACCGCGTCTTGATAGCACATGAAGTGCGCCGTTCAATGGACGAAATCTGTGAGATGTCGGAAGACCAAGACATCAAGGAACAACTTCAAGATCTGTTCACCCTGGAATAAGCAAACACCCAACGATATGAAACGAATCATCATTTTATCATTGCTGGTACTGACAACCCTTGCGCTCAAGGCACAGAACGGCCTACGGATCATGCCCTTATACGAAGGCAAAATTATCCCACAGGAGCGTTTGGTGGAGACACGAGTGCGAGGAAAGATGCTGAGCGAATACCACCTCAGTTTCTTTCACAGCATCAGCTTTACCGGCACGAAAGAAGAGGCCCAATCCGTCTATTCCTTGATGAAGGAGGAGAACGTCTTTGCCTCAGAATATCAAGGCAAGAAAGTGAAGACATTGATGTTGCAACTGCCCCGGAAGGACGAGAAGAACCGTTTCCTCTGCTACAAGTCGAAGCAAAAAGGAGAGCGCAGCGAGGTAACCGTCATCTACATGGAGGGAACGCTGACATCACTTGAAGAACTGAACAAAACATTAAACATGAAATAATGATATGAAAAGAATCATCACTTGCATGGCCATGGCCTACGCATTAGGTCTCTATGCGGAACCGACAGACAACGACACCATCGTCATCAACAAGCCCCAAAGCGTGAGTATCATCACGGGCGACTCCATCCAGACCATCGAAGTAAAAGGACGCGAGGACGATGAGGGCTATCACTACCAGAACAGCATACAGTTGGTGGATGACAACTATGTGAGCAAGACCACCATCAACCATGACCGTTGGACTCTTGGGGTAAAGATGAACTCCGGCGATGACAACAGGACGAGAAACGAACTCGTGATGAAATTCGCCCTTGGCATGGTCAATGCTATCAACTGCGACGAAGGTGTTGATTTCAGCACGACCAGTTCTATTGAACTCATGTGGACCATCGCTCAATATAACCATTATTTTGACCCGCAAGAGCATCACCGTCTGTCCGTGGGATTTGCCCTCGACTGGCGCAACTACCGAATGACGGGCAATACGAGGTTTGACAAGGACGAGAACGGGCATATCATCACCACAGGCTACCCGACAGATGCCAATCCCAAGTTTTCCCGTTTCAAGGTGCTCAGTCTGGCTATACCTTTCGAATACTGCTATAAGATATCACCCCATTTCGGGTTCGGTTTCGGTCCCGTGCTGAACTGGAACGTTTACGGCAGCATGAAGACCAAATATAAGTTGGATGGAGGCACACACAAATTTGTAGACAAAGACATTCACCAACGTGTGCTGACCATCGACTGGATGTTGCGAGTATATAACCCCATCATCAGTTTCTACGTGAAATACAGTCCCATGGATGTGTTGAAGTCTGATTGGGGACCGAAATTCCAGTCCATCTCGTTCGGAATAGATTTTTGAGTTTTAAAAGCCAATAAAAACTTGTAGAACCAAAAAATATTTGTATTTTTGCCCATTATTAACCAAACCATGTAAACTATGATTATCGATTATCAGCACATTGAAGAGCAACTTGTAGAGAAATTTAAAGGCGGTGAAGGCCATATGGGCACACGGGGCTTCGTGGACGACGGACAAAAAATCATGTTCAACCGTCTGACTCCCGGTTCGAGTATCGGTTACCACTGCCATGAGAGAAATACTGAAATCATGTATATCCTCAGCGGACACGGCCACTACGACATGGACGGCACACGGGAAGAAATCCAAGCCGGACAGGTTCATTACTGTCCGATGGGGCATTCACACGCCATGTATAATGATGGTGACGATGATTTGGTCTTTTTCGCCGTGGTGACGAAGGAGGTTTGATGGGGACGGCCTAACGGCTTATCTAAAACGCAGGATTTAAGCGCGTTTCAGGTGAATGAGTTTTTGAATCTTTCGATGGATGACGAACACATTGACGAGAGAGACAAGGATGAAAATCACGAAGCCCACAAGGATAGCCGGCAGCATGGAACTGCCGGCTAATTGCGGATAAATGGCTTCGATGATGTTCATGTAATACTTTCTGAGCACCGCCACCAACAC
The DNA here is from genome assembly GCA_946404865.1 of uncultured Prevotellaceae bacterium. Taxonomy (GTDB): domain Bacteria; phylum Bacteroidota; class Bacteroidia; order Bacteroidales; family Bacteroidaceae; genus Prevotella. The sequence goes on along the minus strand of CAMJFC010000017.1, from coordinate 39,541 downwards.
GAGGGCAATGATGAGCACCACGGCATTGAGTATAATGGTCAGACACTGGTAAGGCCATGCCACCGTGCGTGGGGCATAGCCGATTAACATGAGATTTTGCAGTTTCTCCGTATTCTTCTGTACCAATAGATAGATGCTCAGCATCAAGATATAGAAGCTCAGCAATGAGATGACGAGTCCAATGGCAATCACGATAGCCACGATGACCTTGAGCAGATAAGTGATTTTCTCTGCATCGAGTTGCTCCGTCTCCACCTCATACCCTTTTTCATCGAGGAACTTTGTTATCCGTTCATCGGCAGGGTTGTTCACTTCAACAATCAGACGCACGGGTTGCTGTTCTGCTTGTGGTGCAAAATAAGCGTTGCTCCAGTCCATGAACGCCTGTGGCACCAGAATCGAGCTGATGCGTCCGGAGAATCCCACCACACGACCATGGAAGTCCTCATCGTGTCCGTTACCCCTTAGATTCAGTTCAAAATCAATCATACTAAGCAATCCCTCTCCGATTTTCGGCATGGAATGCGTCTGCGCATAACCGAAGTTGTACATATTGATATAGGAGCGCGGCAAGATGATTGGCACCTCATGGCTCCCCTCTTGGAAATGCCACTGCGACTCATCTATCTCTACGAAATCGTCGGGAATACTTTCGATGAATATCTCCGAGCTGATGACCCTCTGCCCTTGCACCCCCATGACCGCATAGACGCGGTAGTCAGCCAGCGTGAATTTCCCCACGTTTTTTACGAACGATTGCTGGCTCACCTCATCCATCTCCGCCCCGTTGAAGTGGTTGGCACGTCCCGAGATGGTGCTGCCCATGCCAATCTGTTTATTCATAATGAGATAATCAGCCTTCAAGAACGAGTCTTTGGCCTCGAACACAGATTTTACATCGTTATAGAACTGCACCCCGAGTAGGATGATCAACATGCCGAAAAGGTTGGCAAAAAAGAATCCAATGAACTGCGGTATGCTGATATGCTGACGTAGAAGTTTCCAGACAAGTCTCATAATTTGAATATTTGATCGTATTGGAGTGGAATATGTTTGCCGATAGACGTAGCGATGACACCGGCACCTTGCGCCTTAACCTCCTCCATCATCACCTCGCCCATCACCAACGCATTATTATCGTCAAGATGACTGATGGGCTCATCGGCCAGGATGAAGTCGAAAGGTTGCGCGAGCGCCCTCATCAACGCCACCCGTTGTTGCTGTCCGAACGACATCACCTCAACTTTCTCGTTGACTTTATCAGCAATGCCCAGGCGCTCGAACCACTCCAAGAGTTGTTGCCGTGTTTTATGTTTCGTCAGCGAATTTTTGATTTCAACATTCTCCATGGCCGTCAATTCCGGAAACAGTCTCAATTCTTGGAAGAGGTAACTGACGTGCAGTTTTCTTACATTGACCCAATCCACCTGACGGTATTGTGCCACATCACTTCCATCAAACCAGATATGGCCTGTATAGTCATTGCGATAACCAATGACATAACTACAAAAGGTGCTTTTCCCCTGTCCGCTGTCAGCCTGGAGCAGATAACATTTACCTTTTTCGAAAACGGCATTGTTACGCCAGATGTCAGACTGAAGGTTTTCGCTATGGGCGAACACTTGGGGAAGGACATTGTCAAATTTGATGGAGTGCATGGAAGGAATTATTTGGGGAGTGAAGGAGTGGAGGAGTGAAGGAGTGGAGACGTATGTGGGGATTTTGAGATTATTTTGAATTGGAAGACAAGGTATAAACGACATGGTCGATGGGACCGAAGATGGATTGGACGTACGAGAGCGCCAGGTCGGCTTGCGGTCCGAGGAGTTGAGCGATGTTCACCACCACCGCCATGTGCTGTCCTTGCAGTTTATCCGTGAGGCTCTGCGGGGCTGGATTTGCGTTCTTCCGACCTTCCGATATGACCAACGAATCGTTGGTGGCAGCATAAAACTGTTTGTCGTCGGTCACACCGAAAAGGAACTTCTCATCTCCCCCTATCACCCGAAAAGCATTCTTTCCGTGGTCTTGAATGGTCATGCCTTGTGGTGCCGACTGTTTCCAATACTCCACATCGGCGAGGAAATCCGTCTTAGCCAGTTGGGCATACATTGTCCAATCCGCACTGCGCCCATCCCTCACGAAGAAAGCCACCTCGCCATTGATGCTCCGGATAATATTGTCCATGTCCACTGCCGTATTCACCCCCGTGAGCAGCAACTGCAAGCTCTTATTGGCTTTAACGATGTCGAGGAATTTAGCGCCATCCACATTGAGGAACACCGCCGCCGCATCATCGGCAGAAGCCTCTTTGATGTATTGATTGCCGATAGGACGTAACGCTTTCAGGTTTTCCTGAATAGCTCCATTGATTTTCTCATTGAGTGAGAACGCCTGCGAATGGAGCATCAGGCAATTGTCCTCCGTCTTCATTTCAGCAGCGATGAGCACCTGAGAGGCATCAGCATCTTTCGGTGCTCCAAGTGACAACGGCGCCGCCACCTGTTCAGGCAGAGCCTGAGCCTGTGCCACCAGTTTCACCGGCGCGTTGAGCGAATCTAATTTGGCGAATACGGGAGAATCCTTGATACCTTTATCAGAGTCAGCCTCCAAGAATTTAGCCATCTGCAGTTGGAGTTGTGATTGTGCGGATGGTACGACCGGTCCCATGATGAGCAGCGCATCATCGGAGAGGCCAAGCATCCAACTGTTCTTCACGACCGAAAAGAGGAAGTCTTTTCGTTGAGTAAGCGGTGTGCAAACATCCTGTTTGACCAACATATCGTTGACACACGCTTTCACCTTCTCCACATCATCCACCTTGGCACAGACACCGATATTCCCCTCTTTCGTTTCGAAGGCATAGACAGGCACCGACAGGTCGATGCCAAACATACCAGCCAAAAAAGGCAAACTCTGTTGATTGGGAGCCACCGCGACTTGCGGTAACTCCATATTCTTCATATCCACCGCCATCAGCGCGATGCTGTCGTGTGGAATGACGTTGACATAATCCTTTTTGGAGCATGAAGCCATGAGCATGGCAGCCACCAGTAAGAAGGCATAAAAAAACTGTTTCATATTCGTTTGGTTAAATGAGCCATCATAACAGCAGAAAGCGCGGCCGTCTCCGTACGCAATCTGGAAGTTCCTAATGAGACGGGGATGAAGCCATGAGCCATGGCGAGTCGCACCTCATCGACGGAGAAGTCACCTTCGGGACCGATGAGCACCGTCACCTCCTCGTCGGGGCATGCTTCGCCCAACAGTTCGAAAAGGTCGCGACGTTCGATTTCTTCATAGCAATGAGCGATATATCTCAGGCCGGCACGCGGCTGCGAGACGAAGTCATGAAACGGAGTCATCTCATTGACCACCGGCATCCATGGTTTGCGACTCTGTTTGGCAGCCGCCACCACGATTTTCCCGATGCGGTCCGTGCGTACCACCTTACGTTCGGAAAACTGGCAGTTCAGGAACGTCACCTCATCGAGTCCCAACTCCGTAGCCTTCTCCGCCAGCCACTCCATGCGCTCCATCATCTTGGTGGGTGCAACGGCCAGGTGCACCCTGCCACGCCACGTGCGTTGTTGCGGCAGCGTCTCAATGATATGGTATGCGCAACATTTCTGCCGGGCAATAGTCACCTCGGCTTGGTAGAATGAACCGCACCCATCCATGAGGAAGATTTCGTCACCCTCTTTGAGTCGGAGCACGCGCACGGCATGAGCCCCCTCTTCATCAGGCAGTTGCGTCAGCTCCGTGGCATTCGGTACGTAGAAATAACGTGATTCTTTCATTGTTTACGGGGTGCAAAATTGTCACTTTGCACTTTCATTTCTTCGGCGGAGTTCATCGCGCAGATGCGAGGCTTCTTCATAATTCTCTTCGGCAATGGCGCGGTCGAGGGCTTTTTGGAGCATCTCCTTGCTGAGCACATTGATGGGGATGGGCACCCCTTTGGCCTCCTGGTGATAGGGCACCGCCTGCCCCTTGAGCAGTTTCTCCTCGATGAGAATCGGAATATGCGATACCATGGATAATAACACTGCATCGCTGGCACGCACGGGCACCGTCATCAGCGAATCATTATGATATAGGATGACCGTATATTGTCCGTCATGAACACTGCTGATGATGATTTGAAACTGCGATTCTGTAAGCCCGGAAATGACATGCCACAACACCTCAGGCAGAAACCTGTCGGTGGGTACCTGATGCGACTCACGCAGGATAAACTGCCTGATCATGTCGCGCTCACAAACGATGGTGAGTTGGAGCGACTCGTCGAGCGTTGTCAAAAGGAGCAGTCCGACCTCGTCGGAACCGACGATTTCGGACGAACCTTTGTATTTGAGTTGAACTAATGCCATAGCCTCATCCGGCCTCCACATCTTTGGGACGGAAGATCAGGGCGAAGGAGACACACACCACAAGGGCGTATGCGGCGAAGATGAACCAGCAAGTGGGCCAGTCGCCCACTGTGAGCACATCATTACCAAAGGTTTGCTGGGTGGTATAGCTGTTGATGATTTTCTGTGCCACAAGCGTACCGATGGTAGCTCCTATACCGTTGGTCATAAGCATGAACACACCTTGTGCCGAGGAACGCATGGACGAGTTGACCGTGTTCTCGACAAAGAGCGAGCCTGAGATGTTGAAGAAGTCGAATGCCACGCCATAGACAATCATGGAGATGACGAAGAGCCATACGCCCGAACCGGGATTGCCCAATCCGAAGAGACCAAATCGGAGCACCCATGCGAACATGGCGATGAGCATCACATTCTTGATACCAAACCGTTTCATGAAGAACGGGATAAGGAGGATGCAGCACGTCTCACTGATTTGCGAGAGCGAGATAAGCATGTTCGAGTGCTGCACGCCGAAGGTGTCAGCATACTGCGGGTCGGCAGCGAAACTGAAGATAAACGGATTGGCAAAACTGTTGGTAATTTGCAGACACACACCGAGCAACATGGAGAAGATGAAGAAAATGGCCATCTTCTTTTGTTTGAAGAGCGTGAACGCCCGCAGTCCGAAAGCATCGACAAACGATTTCTTCTCCGGGTTTTTATTCACGGCGCACTTCGGCAGGAAGAACGAGTAAGCGAAGAGCACCAGACTGAGTACACCCGATGTGATGAACTGCATATAGTTGTTTTGGAATCCGGCGAGGTCGACGAACCACATAGTGACAATGAATCCGATGGTTCCGAACACACGAATGGGCGGGAAAGCCTGAATGGTGTCGAGTCCCGCATTGGAAAGACCGGAATATGCCACGGAGAACGACAACGCCAACGTGGGCATATAAAATGCCACCGACAAAGAGTAAATAGAGAAGATGACGGCAAACTGCGTGTTCTCCCCGGCCGATGCGCCGTAGAGCGCCACACCGATCATCGACAGACCAGCCATGAGGTGGCATAAGCCTAACAGTCGTTGCGCCGGCACCCATCGGTCGGCAATGATGCCCATCAGTGCGGGCATAAAGATGGAAACGATGCCCTGCATAGAATAGAACCAGCCGATATGGGGTCCAAGTCCGATGTTGCCGAGGTAGCGTCCCATGGAAGTGAGGTAGGCTCCCCAGACGGCAAACTGGAGGAAATTCATAACGATAAGGACATTTCTCAACTGCTTGTTACTTGCTATTTGTTGGCCCATAGTTGATGATAGATTGGTGAATGATTACTGATGAATGAGAGAAGAGTAAAGAATAGAAGATAAAAATAGACTACAAAGTTAGTGGAAAATGCCAAAATGACCAAATAACAGTCGGATTTTCTTATTTTAATTTCGTATTATCGTTTATTTTTTTTAAATTTGCACGAACAAACCAACTAAAAAAGCCCATGGAAATCATTGTCAACGACTCCCCGGTGCGTGTGTTCAAAGGAGCACAAGTGCGCCATGCGTTGCTGAAATACTTCAGCATGAACCATATCGACCATACCTTGACAGAGGACATGGAGGTGTGCGACCAATACGGCCATCTCATTGATTTGGACGCCCCGCTCGCCGAAGGTCAGCACATCACCTACCACTTCGATGACGAACCATCAAACCCGGAATAAGGCTATGAGACGAATTGTGACCACGCTGCTTTCCTTTTTGGTTATCGCAGCCGCCTACGGGCAAAAGACCGAGATACATATCCTCTCGACCAACGACATGCACGCCAAGTTGGAGAACATGGCCCAATTGGGAGCCATTGCCGACAGTCTGCGTGGCATCGACCCCACCCTGCTGGTGTTCTCTGCCGGCGACAACCGCACCGGCAACCCAAAGAACGACCTTTATGAGATATCGGCCTACCCGATGGTGGCGTTGATGAACCAGATAGGATTCGCCGCCACCGCCTTGGGTAACCATGAGTTCGACTCGAAGCAAGCGGGATTAGCCCGTCTGATAGGTCTCTCGAATTTCAGTTACCTATGTGCCAACATCCATCCCGACCCGTCGTTGGGTATCCACACCCTACCCTACAAAGTCTTTGATGTGAAAGGAGTGAAAGTGGGTGTCATCGGTGTGGTGCAGTTGGGCACCCACGGCATCCCCGACAGTCATCCCGACAATGTGACAGGTATCCGTTTCTCCCCCGTGGCCGAGAGCATCGCCCCCTATGAGTGGCTGAGCAAGGAATGTGACGTGACCATCCTACTCTCGCACATCGGTTATGAAGACGATGTAGAGATGGCGAAACGTTTTCCCTGGTTGGACCTGATTATCGGCGGTCATACCCACACCCAGCTGAAGGGAGGAGAGATGCACAACGGCGTCCTCATCACGCAGAACGTGAACAAACTGGCGCGTGCCACACATATCACCCTGACGGTAGAAAGCGGCAAGGTGACCGACAAGCGTGCCGAGAACATCGAAGTGAAGAACTTCCCGAAGAAGAACACCGCAGTGGAAAGTCTGGTGAAGATGTTCAGTGACAATCCCGCCTTCGACCGCGTCTTGGCCCAGGCCGATGCGCCCTTCAGCAGTTATGAGGAATTGGGTTGCCTGATGTGCGACGCCTTTATCAGCGAGGGCGGTGCCGATGTGGGCATCGAGAATGCCGGAGGCGTGCGCTATGAGAGCCATGACGCAGGCGATTTCACGGTGAACGATGTGCTGCAGTTAGACCCGTTTGGCAACAATGCCGTTGTGATGACACTCACTGGCGAGGAATTGCGGCGCATGCTGATATCATGTTACGACAACGACGACCACGCCTTCCCTTATGTGGGCGGAATCATGTGCGAGGTGACGAAAGACAAGAAAGACACGTTGAAAATCAAGGATCTCCGTCTGTTGACGCTCGACGGCAAGAAATTAGACCTGAAGAAACGCTACCGCGTGATTACCAACAGTTATGTGGCCGCCATCTGTGATGCCCCTCGTCAGGACCAAGGTGAGGACATGAACCGCCTGACATCCGACATGATCATGCGCTTCTTGGAGAAGCAAGGGCACGTGAATTATCAAGGAAAGAAAAGGGTTGTTGAGAGATGAAGGATAGTATCGTTATAACGTTATAACGGAATAACGGGATTTCGTTATTACGATATTTCGGAATTACGAAATAACGAGATAACGATAAAACAGCAACAGCTGAGGAAGCTGAAGTTTCACAACATCAAACAAAAATCCCCCTCCATTGACTGGCGGGGGATTATTGTTTGAAAGAATTGAATCTTATTCTTTTTATTCATCTTATTCATCAGCGGCTTCAGCCTCATGCTCCTTGATGAGGTTCTGCTGGATGTCGTTCGGCACAAGCTCGTAGCTGGAGAACTTCGTGTTGAAGGAAGCACGTCCGCCGGTAAGCGAGCTGAGTGCGATGCTGTAGTTGGCCAGTTCCTTAAGAGGAATCTTCGCCACGAGTTTCTGATAACCAGCCTCGCTGTCCATACCCATGATGATGGCGCGGCGTCCTTGCAGGTCGCTCATCACATCACCCATGTAGTCGGCAGGCACGAGCACTTCGAGGTCGTAGATGGGCTCCAGGATTTTTGGTCCTGCCTCTTTGAAGGCCATGGAGAAGGCGTTACGTGCTGCGAGCATGAACGAAAGCTCATTGGAGTCAACGGGGTGCATCTTACCGTCATAGACCACGACACGCACATCGCGTGCATAGCTGCCAGTGAGCGGTCCTTGCTCCATGCGCTCCATGACACCCTTGAGGATAGCTGGCATGAAACGGAGGTCGATGGCACCACCGACGACAGAGTTCAGGAACACGAGTTTTCCACCCCATTCGAGGTCTATTTCCTCACGTGACTTGATGTTCATCTTGAACTCCTGTCCACCGAAGCGATAAACCTCGGGATCGGGCATGCCTTCAGTATAAGGCTCGACGATGAGGTGAACCTCACCGAACTGTCCGGCGCCACCCGACTGTTTCTTATGACGATAGTCGGCACGAGCCATCTTGGTGATGGTCTCACGATACGGGATTTTGGGTTCCTCGTATTTCACCATGATCTTATCATTGTTCTCAAGTCTCCATTTGAGTGTACGGAGGTGGAACTCACCCTGTCCGTGAACGATGGTCTGTTTCAATTCCTTGCTCAGTTCCACCACCCATGTGGGATCTTCCTGGCGCATACGCATCAGAGCAGCCATCATCTTTTCTGTGTCGCTCTCGCTCACAGCCTTGATGGCACGTGAATACTTCGAGTTAGGATATTTGATGAAGTCGAAGCGGTTCTCGCTGTCCTTGCCGTTGAGCGTGTTGCCCGTCTTCACATCTTTCAGTTTCACGGTGCTACCTATGTCACCGGCGTTGAGCTGGTCCACGGGAATACGAGTGCCGCCAGCGCAAGCGAAGATCTGTCCGATGCGCTCTTTTGAGCCACGGTCGGCGTTGGTGAGGTCATCACCGGGTTTCACACAACCGCTCATCACTTTGAAGTAGCTCACTTCACCGATATGTGGTTCGAGACCCGTCTTGAAGAAATAGAGCGACACAGGACCGTCGGCGTTGGGAGCGATTTCGTCGCCATTGGTGTTTTTCACCTTCGGCATCTCGTCCACGAAGGGCACCACATTGCCGAGGAATTCCATCAAGCGGCGCACACCCATGTCCTTACCGCCACATACGCAGAATACGGGGAAGATAGAACGAGTGATAAGACCTTTACGGATACCTTCGCGCATCTCGTCCTCAGTGAGATTCTCTTCTTCGAAGAATTTCTCCATGAGAGCTTCATCATTACCTGCAGCAGCCTCGATGAGCGCATTGTGCAACTCAGTAGCCTTGTCGAGTTGGTCGGCAGGAATGTCCTCGATGATGGGGGCGCCGCCTTCGGGTTTCCATGAATATTTTTTCATCAACAGCACATCGATGACCGCATTGAATCCAGCGCCTGTTTCAATGGGATACTGCACTTCGACGCACTTTGACCCAAACACCTCGCGCATATTCGACAAGATATTGTCAAAGTCGCAGTTGTCGCGGTCGAGTTGGTTGATTAAGAAAATGACTGGTTTGTTAAGCTTTTCGGTATTACGGAAAGCATTCATCGTGCCCACCTCGGGACCATATTGTCCGTTGATGACGATGAGCGCCTGGTCGGTGACATTCAGAGCGGTGATGGTACCCCCTACGAAGTCGTCAGAGCCCGGGCAGTCGATGAAATTAAGTTTTTTTCCGTTCCACTCAGTGTGGAATACCGTCGGGAACACAGAGTATCCATATTCCTGCTCCACAGGGAAATAGTCGCTCACTGTGTTTTTGCCTTCAACGGTGCCACGGCGTTTGATAATACCAGCTTCGAAAAGCAGAGACTCGGCAAGAGTGGTCTTGCCGCTACCCGCACTGCCAATGAGTGCGATGTTCTTGATTTCATTAGTCTTATAGACCTTCATATTCGATAGATTTAGTTGTTAATTGGAGTCTTTTTGAAAATTTGGCGATAAAATTACGCATTTTTTGACGAACAGCCAAAAAAAATGCGGAAAAACCTTATTTCTTTTGATTTTATTATGATTTCGTTTGGGATTTCACCCGTTAATCTGTACTTTCGCGTTATGGAAGGCTCCATCTATATCCATGTACCATTCTGTAAGAGCCGCTGCGTGTATTGCGGTTTTTACTCCTCTACCTTATTGACTTACCGTCAGGCCTATGTCGATGCCGTCTGCCGTGAATTTGACTTGCGCCGCGACCATTTGTTAATGGGCAGCCCAGTGCGCACCCTCTATTTAGGCGGTGGCACCCCCTCGCAACTGACCTTCGCCCAGATAGAGCAGTTATTCCACCATATATATAATAATGTAGATGGGTGTGAAGAGGTGACGATGGAGTGCAATCCCGATGATGTGTCACCCGACTTTTGCGAACATCTGAGTAGTTGGCCTGTGAACCGCATGAGCATGGGCATCCAGACCTTCGACGACCGCCGTCTCAAATTCCTACACCGCCGGCACAGCGCCTCACAGGCAGAGGAGGCATTGCACCTGCTACGTCAATCCGGCATCAGTAATGTGAGTATCGACCTCATGTTCGGTTTCCCGGGGCAGACCATCGACGAATGGGCGTCCGACATTCGTCACGCCCTCACCTTACATCCCGAGCACCTCTCCGCTTACAGTCTGATGTACGAGGAAAGCACCCCACTCTATGGCATGAGGGAACGGGGAGAGATAGACGAAATCAGCGAAGAGGTCAGCCGTGAGATGTATGATATCCTCTGCGACCAGCTCACAGCTGCGGGTTATGAGCATTATGAGATCAGCAACTTTGCCCTTCCGGGTTACCGTTCGCGCCATAATAGCGGTTATTGGCATGGTACGCCCTATCTGGGTTTAGGTGCAGCAGCCCACTCCTACGATGGACAGAGTCGCCAATGGAACGTGAGCGACGTGAAGTCGTATATCGAACATATCGGCCGTGGAATTATCCCTTGTGAGCGCGAAGAGTTAGACGAAGACACCCGTTATAACGATTTGATTGTCACCGCATTGCGTTCCCGTGAAGGCATCGATATGCAGCAGTTGGAAGACACAATGGGCACATTTTACCTGCACTATTTAGAAGAGAGCACACAACAAAATGTCGCCCTCGGACTCTTAGCAGTCGAGGGCGGCAGGATTCATCTTACCCGTTCCGGGCTTTATGTCAGCGATATGGTCATGGCAGATGCCATTATCGCTCGATGATATTCGAGAATTTGCTCCAGTGGTCGGCACTGAGATACGCCTCGCGAGCCCCAGAGGGGATATAGAGTTTGGCACCGCTGACAACCGCCGCATCGAAAGCGTTCTCCATGGCCGGCGCTTTCATGCTGTTGACGGTGATAGTCGTAAGCGGACACCCCTGGAATGACATGTTGCTCACCCCTTTGATGGTCGATGGCAACGTGATGGTACGCAGCAGTTTGATATTCAGGAACGCACCCGTATAGATTTGCTCCACCCCTTCAAGAATCTCCACCTCATCCAGGATCAGCCCCTCAGGACATCTCACCACCGTCTTCATATCAGACGTATAGATGATGCCTTGCACAGACTGGAATTTCAGATTGGAATCGGTATTGATTTCCCTCAAAGAAGGACAATTAGAGAACGCGTCGTATGAAATCAACCGCGCACGGTTGGGGATGGTGATTTTTGTCAGATAATCACAACCAGCGAACATCCTGGTAGAGATGTCGTTTTTCCTTGTCACACAGTTTTGTGTTCTTCCTGTGGCGTATGCCGCCCCACCCTTTACGATAGCCGCTTCGGACAGGTCGAGTTCTTGGAGAACCCCTCTTCCGGAAGCCATCTCACGGATGGTGATGATGTCTGACCCATTGATATCGCCAATGATTTTCAGGCTTTTGATGTCATATTTTTGCATTCCCACGGCAGCATTAAGCCCTCCAGCCTGAATATTGACCGTCTGTTGTTGTGCCATGGCGGCAAGCGTCATGACGAGGCCTGCGATTACAGTTACTATTTTTCTCATCGTATTTATTATTTGTGGTTAAACGTTGATTCATCTAATTGTTTTACGAAGCGCTCTTTGATGTCTTTCTCAATCTCTGTCGGCAACCGGCCGGAGATGGTCAGGCTTTTTACGAACACACAGATGGCGAAGATCACAACCGCCACGCCAACCGTACACAACCAGAGGAGCCATTCGGGGTGTATCGGCACCGAATTGATGAAGACGATGCCTGCAGCCACCGGGATGGCGAACAAGAGCCAATCAGCCCCCGAGCTCATCTTGAAAGCCTGGAGCGCTTCTTGGTATTCTTTACTCTCTTTGATCAGTCTGGGTTTGTTCTTGAGCCAGAGTGCTTCTTTTTCGTCGTCGGTCATATCAGTGATTTTGGTATATCCGCCACAAATGTAGCATAAAAAAATGAGAAAGAATGCTTTTTTACGATTTTTTTGAAAAAAGCGCGGCCGAGATCGGCCACGCTGAAGAAAAGGACGGAGGAAGATGGAGAGAAAGGGATGATGGAGAGAAAGGGGCGATTGGGAGAAAGGGATGATGGAGAGTGGCGCTATTAGAAGCGGAAGTCTAACTCCAAATCAAAGAAATTGTAGTTGTGCTTTTCAAGAGAACGGTTGTTGACGAGGCCGTATTCGACATTGATCTGCAAGTTTTTGTAGATGAAATAGTTCAAGCCCACCTCGTACATTGTTTTTGCTGATGCCCAATCCTTGGCCTGACGGTAGGTCTGATAGCGGGCCTTGGCATGAAGCTTTGATTTGACGACGGGAACGATTCCGAATACATACCAACCATCAGCCTTGTCTCCATTGCTGTAGTCAATCACGGTCGACCCCTTACCAGCCTGACCGGGAGCGACGCCCCAACCCTGGCTGTGAATATACTCCGTACGGAAGGTGTACTCATCCTTATCCCACTCTGCAGAGAGACAGTAACGGTTCAGTCCGACGCTACCGATGTCCACCTGTGTGGTGGCAGCCGGATTGGCAGGGTCTGGAACGAGAGCCGACATACCGCCATGGCTTCCCGTCCAGCCGAAAGCACCGATACGCAAGCCTTTCACAGGCATCACCCACACGCCGCCGATGACATCCTTCCTGTGGTCTTTGTCCTTACGGTTGATACCCTCACCATTGTACACACCCAGTTGGTAATGCACCAAGGCGCGCCCTTCGCTATTAGGCAGCACATCACCCTGAACCTGAATACCGATGTCACGTCCGCCGCTCGACTTCTCACCGACACGGTCGCCGAATCCGGACAGGTTATTCACCACCATGGCATAGGAATACCAGCCTTGAGTGATGGGGTGTGTGGGGTTCTCAAACGTGAAAGCGCGTTTGAACTGACCTGCTCTCACCCGGAACTCTTTATATTTCACCCATTCTGTGTAAAGGTCAACCAACTGAACTGTAGGTTCACCGGGGCCCTTAGCGTTGGTACCCTGAACCTGAGCACGAAAATCAAAATCGCCAATTTTCCCGTCAACGATGAAACGCAACAGACGGAGGTTAAACTCATTATGGTCGGCACCTTCAGGGTCTTCATACTGATATTGAAGCATACCGTAGCCGCTCACTTTGATGTTCTTCACCCATTGGGGCAATTCAGTGCCTTTACTCTCTTGAGCAAGAGCAGCCTGAATACATCCGGCCAAGAGAATCGCTAAAATCGTTAATTTCTTCATAATAGATTGTTATTGGTTATAGATAATTATTTTCAAAGGATCATTTTCTTCATCACATATTGCGAAGGTTGTTCACTCCATTTTCTTCTTGGTCGTACACTCGTTGACTAAGTAAACGATGCTCATGTAGGGGATACCTGTGTTCGACTCCAGTCCTATCTCACATGTACGACTGTTAGAATAGCCTACTTCGATGTGATGCTCTTCAATCTGCGGGCGCAGTTTGCGCAGACCGTAACGGTTCAGTTCGGGATAAGTGAAACCACGGTCGCCAGCGAAGCCACAACAGCCCACCCCTTCTGGCAGGTAAACACGGGTGCTGCACAGTTTAGCCAATGCGACCAAGTCGTCGGACACCCCCATCTCACGTGTCGAGCATGTCAGGTGAAGGGCGATAGGCCGGTCGATGGGATGGAAGTCCAGACGGTCTTTCAGGTAGGTCATGATAAATTCTGCAGGCTCGTACAGTTTCATTTTCTTCATCACCTTACGCATACGGTGGAGACAGGGGCTCTGTGCGCAGAGCACGGGGTATCGGCCTTCCTCTGAGGCTTTCCAAAGGGCAGCCTCCAACTCAGCGCTCTTGCGGTCGGCTATGTCGAGCATACCCTTGCTTTCCCATATCTGACCGCAGCACATGCGCTCCATCCCTTCGGGGAAGATGACCTCATAGCCGCTCTTGTGCATGAGTTGCACCACCTCGTCGACGAGAGAGCGTTCAACTGGCGACTTCCTCGGAAGGCCCATCGTTTGGTTGATGCAACTGGGGAAATACACCACCTTGAGGTCGGTGCCGGGTTCCTCCTTCTTATCAGCATGTGGAAGACTCTCCTTGATAATCAACTTGGTAAGGTCGGACTGTTTGGGTTGTCGTCTTTTCTTCGGCATGGCCGTCGTCCAGAGGGGAAGTCCCATCTTGTTCATGCCCCGGCAGACGCTGCTCATCAGTTTTGGGCCCAAGGTGACATGACCCAGATGAGCCACATCGAGCACTACCCGAAGACCTTTCTTGATACCCGCCAGATGATTGGCAGCGAACTCACCAGCCTTGTATCCCATCTTGCTGTTCAGCATATCGAGCTGACGAATGAGGTGTGTCAATTCGCCGGTGTTGATTTTCATCGGACAAGAAGTGGAACAGAGTCCGTCGGTGGCACAAGTCTGATCACCATAGTATTTATATTGTTTGCGCAGGGTGGCAGCCCGTTTGGGGTCGGCACCCGTAGCCTCCAACTCACGAATCTCACGTTGGACGGCGATACGCATTCTACTCGATAGCGTCAGTCCGCACGACATACAATTCACCTCGCAGAAGCCACACTCGATGCATTTATTGGCGCGTTTCACTTGTTCGATCGTCTCCTTGGCAGTAGAGAGACTGGGATCCATCAGGTAATGGCCACCATCGGGGATACTGTCGAAATCGTAGTCCAGCACAGGCAGCGGCTTCAAGCATTTGATGAAGCAGTCGGGGTCGTCGTTGAAAATGACCCCCTTGTTGAGCAATCCTTCGGGATCGAAGATATCCTTCAGTTCCTTCATGGCATCATAAGCCTTCTCGCCCCACTCATATTTCACGAATGGAGCCATATTGCGTCCTGTGCCATGCTCCGCCTTCAACGAACCATCGTAGCCCTCCACGACCAGTTTCGCCACGGCGCGCATCATGTCGGCATAGCGTTTCACCTCGCTCTCACTCTTGAAGCTCTGGTTCAGGATGAAATGGTAGTTGCCCTCGAAAGCATGTCCGTAGATACAAGCATCGCTATAACCATGGTCGGCAATGAGTTGTTGTAGTTTCACCGTGGCTTCCGGGAGCGACTCAATGGGGAAGGCGACATCTTCAATCAAGCAGGAAGTGCCGACAGGCCGTGTGCCGCCCACAGACGGGAAGATACCTGAGCGGATAGCCCAATACTTGCCATAGACAGCGGGGTCTTCGGTGAACTCAGCAGGGATATAGAGTCGGAAATGGCCTAGGCATTCCTTGATTTTATCAATCTTTTCAAGTAATTGCTCATGGGTGATGCCTTTCGTTTCGGTGAGGATAGCGGTAAGATTATGGTAATCGCCCGGTTTCACCCCTTCAATCTTGCCGGCATCCACATCTTTCTTATACTGTAAGAAGACTGGGTCGTCAACTGAGTTCAACGACATATAGTCCAGCATCTCGGCACTCTTCACCATCAGGTTCTCAGCGCTCATCTGCAAATCGTCGTCGCCAGCCTTTAATTTCTTCATAGCCACGACGGCCTCGCAACTCTCTTTCATCGTCATGAAATAGACCATGGCCGAAGCCTTGTACTTATAGTCGCGCAGCGTGCGCATAGTCACCTCGGAGAGGAAGGCAAGCGTGCCCTCTGAACCGACCATGCTATGAGCGATGATGTCGAACGGATCATCGTAGGCAACCAGCGGTCTGAGATTCAGACCCGTCACATTTTTAATCAGGTATTTGTTTCTGATGCGGTTAGCCAGCTCTTCATCAGCACGTACCTTATCGCGCAAAGCCTCAATCTTCTTCAGGAAATCGGGATGGCTCTTGCGGAACGCCTCTCTGCTGGCCTCGTCGCCAGTATCGAGGATGGTACCATCGGTCAGAATCACACGTGCAGAAATCAGCATGCGGTCGCTGTTGGCATGCACGCCGCAGTTCATACCTGAAGCATTGTTGCAGACGATGCCGCCGACCATGGCCGAACCGATGGAAGCCGGATCGGGTGGGAATACACGTCCATATGGTTTCAGGATATCATTGACCCGTGAGCCCACGATGCCAGGTTGCAGGCGGATGGTCATATCACCACCATCCTTGTCCTCAATCAGTTCGTACTTCTCCCAATGCTTTCCAGCCACGATAAGCACGCTGTCGGTGCAGCTTTGGCCAGAGAGCGATGTTCCAGCGGCCCGGAACGTGTAAGAGAGATGGTTGTCCTTGCATAACTTGACGATTTGTGAAATTTCCTCCTCGTTGTCACTTCTGATAACGATTTTAGGAATTTGCCTGTAAAAGCTCGCGTCGGTTCCCCACCCCAGCGTACGCAACTCGTCGGTGTAAATGCGGTCAGACGGAAGGATGCGTCTGAAAGCGTTCAGGATTTCTTGATTCATAGGTATTATTGTTTAAGTCGGATTCTTTACTACTATCTTACTCGGCCGAAACAACATGATGATGCTTTTCGCGGTAGAACAAAAGGTTTTATTGCTACAAAGATAGAGAAAAAAAAGGAAAAGACATGAATAAAACAAAAAAAATATCCTTATAACGTTCATTTTTCTTGGAAAAATAGCGGTTTTCCATATTTTTGTTGTATATTTGCAAAAATTATCAAAGCCTTTTTGTCGACTAACCTATATCACATTAACCAATTTTAGAAAAACCTATGACAGCTTTAGTTTCTGTAATTCCTATCGTATTACTCATCGTCTTGATGATGGGATTTAAAGTATCCGGCTATAAGAGCGCCATCATCACTCTTATTGTCACCGTGCTCATTGCGCTCTTCGCTACACCCGCGATGGGCATCATTCCTGACAAGTATGCAGATGTCAGCATTACCGGCATCACGCTGTGGTCGATTATCGAGGGGTTCCTCAAGGCCTGTTTCCCCATCATCTTAATTATTATTTGCGCCATCTTCAGCTATAATATATTATGTGAGACGAAGGAAATAGAAACAATCAAGACACAGTTCATCCAGATGACCTCTGACAAGGGTTTGCTCGTGTTGCTGCTCACATGGGGTCTTGGCGGCGTGCTCGAGGGCATGGCCGGTTTCGGAACGGCTGTGGCCATTCCTGCCGCCATTCTCATCGGTTTAGGCTTCAAGCCGATGTTCTCAGCCGTCATCTGTCTTGTGGCCAACACTGTGGCCGTGGGATTCGGTGCCGTTGGTCTTCCTGCCACGACCCTCGCCAACCAAGTGGCAGCCAGTGGAGCAGCCACCCCTGCCGAGCTTTGTGAAGTTGCCACCTTCATCATTCTGCAGCTCTCGCTCATGTTCTTCATCACCCCGTTCCTCATCCTCATGATGACCGACCGCAAGAAGATACTCAAGAACCTGTCTATCGCCCTTTTCGTGGGTAGCTTCTCCATCGTCGTGCAGTTCTGCTGTGCCCACTTCATCGGCCCAGAGACGCCCGCCATCCTTGGTTCTGTTGCAGCCATTATCGCCATGCTCATCTATAACAAGCTGTTCATCAAGGAAGCCGAAGGCGACGGTGTGAAGGTAGAGAAAAAGAAATTCGGTTTGATGAAGACGCTCAAGGCTTGGAGTGTATATGCACTTATCATCTTCTTCATCCTCATTTCCAGCAAGATTGTCCCCCCCATCAACGAGTTGCTCAACAACACGCTGGTGACCAAGTTTGAACTGCCCATCACCGGCAATGCCTTTAAGTTTGGCTGGCTCTCCAATGCCGGTCTGATGATTTTCCTGGGCGCCATCATCGGCGGTCTCATTCAGGGCATGAGTTTTGGCCGTTTGATGCGGTTGTTGGCCAAGACCACCATCAATTTGCAGAAGACCGTAGTGACCATCTGCTGCCTTGTGGCCATGGCCATGTTAATGAACAATACCGGTATGACCAACGACATTGCCAAGGGTTTGGTGGAACTCACCGGCGCCGTATTCCCGTTCTTTGCCCCGCTCATCGGTTCTATCGGCACCTTTGTCACAGGTTCAGCCACGAATGCCAATATCCTCTTTGGTAAGCTACAAGCCACCGCTGCAAGTGACCTTGGTCTTGTCAATCAAAGCACCTTCTTCGGAGTCAGCGGAAACGAGACCAATTGGTTGGCAGCAGCCAACTGTGCGGGTTCCGAGGGCGGTAAGTTACTCTCCCCGCAGAGTATTGCCATTGCCACCGCAGCCTGCGACATGGAAGGTCAGGATGGTGAGATTATGCGCAAGACCATGCCTTTCGCCATCTTCTGGATACTCATGAACGGATTGATGGTCTTCCTCGGGTTGCACGTGTTTTAATATATTATCATTCACCAATTAAAGATACAATTCAACAAACCATTCCCCTCCTGTAAAAAGGAGGGGAACATTTAAATGACTGATGGAACCGAAGAAAATTGGCAAGAAATTGCTGTTGGCAGAACTTCGAGACTATGTGTTTATCACAATTGGCGTCATCATGTGCGCCTCCAGTTGGGTAATTTTTTTACTTCCCAACCACATTATGACAGGTGGCATCCCCGGTATCTCCTCTGTTATGGAATGGGGGTTCGGCATAGATGTAGAATACACGTTTGTGACCATCAATGCTGTTTTGCTGATTATCGCCTTAAAGACGTTAGGTCTTCGTTTTTGCATCAAGACCATATTCGCCGTGGCCCTGTTCTCGGCCGCCATCCCCATCCTTCGCACCTTCGTAGGCGAAACCCGTCTGCTTCATGACCAGTTGTTCATGGCCACGGTGGTGGGAGCAGGTTTTTGGGGTTGCGGTGTGGGCATCAGCCTGTCGGCTCATGGCAGCACTGGCGGCAGCGACATTGTGGCAGCCGTAGTCAACAAATACAAAGACATCTCCTTAGGGCATGGTATATTTGTGGTAGATATGCTGATTATCACTTCGAGTTATCTGGTGTTGCGCGATTGGGAGCAAGTGATTTACGGTTATGTGATGTTGTTCGTATCGACCTTTTGTGTGGATCAGGTCGTCAATATGTCGCGCCGTTCGGTACAGTTTTTTATTATCACCGAGAAATATGACGAGATGGGCACCCAAATCAACAACTACATCCACCGCGGTTGCACACTCATCAAGGGTCAAGGTTTTTACAGTGGCCATGAGGTGAAGATGTTGTTTGTCTTGGCCCGCCGCACGGAATCGAGCCGTATCTTCGCCCTGATTAGCGAAATCGACCCCAATGCCTTTGTGTCGCAAAGTGCTGTCATCGGCGTTTATGGTGAAGGCTTCGACGGGTTCAAAGCCAAGTTGCGTACGAAGAAAAAACCGTCCGTGAGTCAAGATGTCATACATGACTGACAAAGTTGTCCAACACCTCTTTACAAAACACTGACAAATTGGCGTGATGGCACAAAGAATACGCCATGTTGTGTGATTTTTACGCTGGCACGATGTTTGCCATGTAAATGTCACACAACATTTTTTTATTTTATAATTTATTATTATGAACTACAGCATTAAAGATTTAGTGAAAGGTGCCAAGGCCATGTCAAAGAGTGTATTCGGTCAGAAGGAAGAGTACCGGATTAAGTTCAACCACGAGGAAGACGGACTCTGGTACGTTGACTATCCCAATTGGCCGTTCGACCATCACAATTTGCTGATGGTGGCAGGTGCCGATAAGCTTTGCGCCTTCTTGTCAGACGATGACCGTACGACAGAGGTGTTGGTTCGTCCGTCGAACAAGAAGTTGGAATTAGACGGATATGCTGAGTTAGTGCAGAAGGACCACTCACTCACCGGCGGTTCCACCTACGATGTTCACAACCTTGAAGGTTTCAACCGCGACATCTGGCTCTGCCCTGTCACCCTCTTCGTCTTGGGTAAATATCCCAAATATATGTATGTGAAGAAGGCCTAAGACATAAGCCTGAGACACAAAAAAGCCTTCCTTTCGGAAGGCTTTTTGCGGTGCGTACGGGACTCGAACCCGTGACCTCCTGCGTGACAGGCAGGCATTCTAACCAGGCTGAACTAACGCACCAAATCAGATTTGGCTTGCGGTGCGTACGGGACTCGAACCCGTGACCTCCTGCGTGACAGGCAGGCATTCTAACCAGGCTGAACTAACGCACCAAAAGTGTTGTTCTGATTTGCGGATGCAAAGGTAGCGATTTATTTTTTCCCCACCAAATATTTACCCGACTTTTTATAAAAAAAGTTGCATGACAACGGCATTTTTGTAGTCATCGCCCTCACAAAACCAATCCTTTAGTGTAGCTGACTGTCGGAATCCCGCATGTGCAAACAGTTGGATGGAAGGTTGGTTGTCGGTAGTGACATAAGCATAAAGCATGTGAACATGCAAGATGTTTTTGGCATATTCCACCACTTGTGCGATGGCAGCTGCAGCATATCCGAGATGCCGATACTGCTGGCGTATGACCACCCCGAGTTCAGCCCTTCGGAACCGCGGTTCATAATCGATAATATCAATGATGCCCACGGTTGTCCCTGCCTCATTGTCAATCATCAGTCGCAACTGTCTGTCAGCAAAGATATCGCACGAGGTGCTGGCAATATACTCTTTCAGGATATACTTTGAATAAGGCACATTGCTGGCACAGACGCACCACAGTTGCGGGTCGTTTTCGATAGAATAGAGCAGTTCGAGGTCTTCAGGTTCGATAGCCCTCAAAGAAACCTGCGGAAGGAATTGATCATCTTTCATTTTAAGATTTCGTCAACCGTGATGATGGTCTTCGTATAGGGATTGTACGTTCCGAGAGAAACGCCCTCCATCGGTTGTTGTTTAAAGATATCGAGAATGGCCGCGTAAGAATAGGCATCGACATCATAGACGACACACAGCGGTCTTTGTTCCGGTAATTGGTCAATGATTTCGAGGTGGCCGTTGGGGTTGGCCCTCTGTGTGCCGACATGAAACTGAGCCGTCAGTCCTTTCTTCCGTGCCAGTTTTCTACAATAAGTGATCGCCGCCACCGGTCCGATAAAGACGTAAATGGGATCAGCGTTTTTCTTACGATGTATAAAACCGAGGGATGATTTTATCTTCCCCACCTGCATCTTAATGAAAGCCAAGGCTGCACTGAGCAGCACCGCCATTTTAATCGGAATCGCAATCAAGAAAGACATGTTCGAATAATGCTTTCTGAAGAAGATCAGCATGGCTTCATAGAACACGTGCACATACCTGAAAGATGATTTGTGCGTGCTTTCCCCTTTATAGTGCAGGATGGTCTCGGGCAGGTACCAGTTTTTGTACCCTGCCTTCATGAGCCGGTATGAGAGGTCGATATCCTCGCCATACATAAAGAAATCTTCGTCGAGTAGTCCCACCTTGTCCAATGCCGACCGCCGGAGCATACAGAAAGCCCCGCTGACGATTTCTATCTCAGCAGGTTGGTCCCACGGCAGATAGCCCATGTAATACTTACCGTATCTCCGGCTTTTCGGGTATCTTTTACAGAGACCCACCATTTTATAAAACGCCGTCATGGGCGTAGGGTTCCCTCGTCGCGACTCCAGCGCTTTTTTCCCGTCAGAGGTGAGCATCATCACACCAGCCGCCCCCGCGTCGGGATGTTGTTCCATGAACTCCACCGCATTTTTCAGGGCGTTTTCAGCAACGAACGTATCCGGGTTGAGCAGCAGCACAAATTCGCCCTCGCTCTGTCGGATAGCGATGTTATTTGCCCGTGCAAATCCTAAGTTATGGTTGCTCTCTATATAGTTGACATCCGTATATCTGGTCTGTAGATATTCTACACTTCCATCCATGGAATGGTTGTCAATCACAAAGACCTCAGCATCGAGCCCCTTGATAGCCTTATAGACGCTATCAAGGCACTGATAGATATAATCCTTGACTTTGTAATTGACAATAAGTTTCATTCCACCTCAGATTGTTCAACGCTTTCCTTCACAGAGGAGGCCTCCTCTTGACAGGCAACATCTTGTTCATCCGCCTTCACGGGTTCAGCCACAGGTTCCGTCTCGGCGTAACATTTCTCCAAAGTAGGGAAAACGAACATCATGCTTAGGAACAGGATGAGCGCGAGATAGGAATACCCCGGATTGACAAACAAATAATAGCATACGATATTTGCAATCATCGGCAGACCCAGCATCAATATTCTGATGAAGCCCCACTTTTTCAATGCCACCTCTTTCTTTTGCAGCAAGGCATTGTGAATCTTTTTAAACTTAAAGAGTCTGAGCGCAAGGGGTATCATGATGATGGTAAGCAGCACCATGGCGCACTCCACGAAGAAATCCGTCCTTGTCTGCCCTGCCAAGTCGCCAGGCCAGACGATGTTGAGTTCAAAGATAAGAATGACCAGCGCAGCAATGACAATGATTGCCACGAACTCCATCAATAATATCTTCTTCACGTTTTTCATTCCACTACACATCAGATAAGTTCAATTGATTATTACCCCGGAGAGGTTCCGAACGGGGTACGGTTGAGAATAGACCTGCCGAGTGTGACCTCGTCGGTATATTCCAATTCATCGCCCACAGAAATGCCCCTTGCAATCACACTGAGTTGCACATCGTAGGGTTGCAGTTTTCTTGAGATATAAAAGTTGGTTGTATCCCCCTCCATGGTGCTTGCGAGGGCGAGAATCACCTCTTTGATCCCCCCCGCCTTGACACGGTCCACGAGCGCATCAATCCACAGGTCGGCCGGTCCGACGCCATCCATGGGAGAGATGACCCCACCAAGCACATGATACAGCCCATGGAACTGTTGCGTATTCTCCACAGCCATCACATCCTTCACATTTTCCACGACGCAGATGACAGAAGAGTCCCGTCTGTTGTCAGCACAGATAGGACACACGTCATCATCGCAAATATTGTGACAGACGCGGCAGAACTTCACCTCCGCCCTCATTTTAGCGATGGCGTTTGTCAACTGTTCCACCTCTTCTTTTTCCTGTCTCAAGAGATGGAGCACAAGTCTTAATGCCGTCTTGCGCCCTATCCCTGGCAGTTTTGCGAATTCTCCTACGGCTTTCTCAAGCAATACAGAGGGGAAATGCTGTTGCATTGTTGTGATTTCCGAGCAGCGGTTTAGAAATAGTAGCCGAATCCCACTTTCAGTCCGAATGTGGAATAGTCACTGTGTTTTTTAAACGACTGCTGATAATAGAGAGCAGGTTCGACTGTGAGGTATCTGTTCAGGAAGAACGCATATCCCACTTCCACGCCCGGCATCACATCGTTATAATCATCATTGGCATGAACATATTGCACATTCGCACCGAGGTAGATACCGTTTTGCAGGATATAGTACCGTCCGCCCGCTCCGAGGGAGAAAGAGTCGGGTGCTTTTCCGTTGTTCAGATAGCTGACGCTTCCGTTGAGTTGGATATTGTCGATGATGAAATATCCAGCTTTCGCCTCCAATCCGATTTTGAAATCATCGAGTCCGCTGTAACTGAGGTCCAGTCCTGTGGCCGAAAGTCCCACGAACTTTTTACCTTGTTCGAACTGTGCGCTGGCGGTGATAGAAACGGCCAGAACTGCGAGCAATAAAGCAAATTTTTTCATACTTGCAAAAAATTAAGGTTTTATGTTTATTTCATTTGTTTTCTGTACCAAGCAAAGAACCACACGAGTGCGACGACCAAAACGACGGCGCCGAATGCGTATCCGAGACCGTAGCTCCATCCGAAAGCCTGCGGGCTGACAAAGATGAACGTGGAACATACAGTAGTCATGAAGAGCGCCGGCACAAGCGTGATGACAAACGGTTTGCGCTGTTGCACCATATAGACCGTGACCGCCCAGAGCATGAAGACGGACATCGACTGATTGGACCATCCAAACCAACTCCAGAGGATGTTGAATCCCTCTTTGTCGTTCATCTGCCATACAAGCAGTGCGATAACCGCAGCAAACATAGGTATGCAGACATACAGTCTTTTGCGTATGGTCCGTTGCTCCAGATGTACGAAATCGGCAAGGATAAGTCTTGCGGAACGTAAAGCGGTGTCACCGCTGGTGATGGGCGCCGCCACTACACCGAGCAGAGCGAGGATGCCTCCTGCCACGCCGAGCCAGTCGTTGCAGATGATATTGACGATGGATGGAGCATCATTGACAGCATTCGCCGCGCCTGCAATCTGCTCATATCCGGGTTGCGGCTCGCTGTAGAAGAAATACATGGCCACGGTGGCCCAGATTAGCGCCACAACACCCTCAGTAATCATAGCTCCGTAGAAGATGGGGCGTCCCATCTTCTCCTTTTGCATACACCGTGCCATGAGCGGGCTTTGTGTGGCATGGAAGCCGCTGATGGCGCCGCATGCGATGGTGATGAAGAGGTATGGGAAAATGCTTTGCGGGGTGAGCGGTTCGGTACTCAATCCCTCCCACAGTTCTGGAATGTGGGGTTGTTTAATGAGCAGCATGATGAGCAGAGCAGCCGCCATGAAGAGCAATGAGAAAGCGAAGAGGGGATATACCTTGCCAATGATTTTGTCGATGGGGAGCATCGTGGCAATGATATAATAAAGGAAGATGATGACAATCCAGAAGACATACGGTCCGAACTGCTCGCTGATGGCACTGGGTTCCCACATGTCGCCAAGAATCTTGGCCGGGCTGAACACGAACACCGCTCCCACCATCATGAGGAGGAAGACGGAGAAGACGAGGATCACCTGTTTGGTGGTCTTGCCCAGGTAGTGGCCGATAATCTCCGGTTGGTTAGCTCCTCCGAGTCTGACGCTGAGCATACCACTCAGATAGTCATGCACGGCACCTGCGAATATACACCCTAAGACAATCCAGAGGTAAGCCGACGGTCCGAACTTGGCACCCATGATGGCTCCGAAGATAGGTCCTGTGCCAGCGATGTTCAGGAATTGAATCATAAAGATTTTCCATGATGGGAGAACGACAAAATCGACCCCATCCGCCTTTGCGACGGCAGGCGTGGGTCTGTCATCCGGTCCAAAGACACGCTCCACGAATTTTCCGTAGATGAAATAGCCCAAAACGAGAGCTACCAAACTAATAATGAAAGTAATCATGTTTTAAATGACAAATAATCACGATTTCAAATGCAAAAGTACACAATAAATTTGAAATACTGAAAAAAATGGCTAACTTTGCATCAATTTTTTAAGAAACGGCTTAAAAAGCGCATTAAAATCATTTGAAATGAATTTTTCCATCCATCGGCACCTGGTTCTTCTGCTTCTCTTGATGCTGTCGCTATCAGCGAGTGCCCAGACCCCGAAGCGTGAAGTACGCGCGGTGTGGTTGACCACTATTGGAGGTATCGACTGGCCGCGCACCCGTGGCGAATCGCAACAGAAGCGTGAGTTGTGCCAGATTTTAGACCGTTTGCAGGCTGCAAATGTGAATACCGTATTATTACAGACGCGTGTTCGTGCCTCCACGATTTACCCCTCCGACTATGAGCCCTGGGACATCTGCATGACAGGTCGTGCCGGTGGCAATCCCGGATATGATCCCCTTCGTTTCGCCATTGACGAATGTCATCGTCGTGGTATGGAGTTGCACGCCTGGGTTGTGACCATCCCTGTCGGCAAATGGAATGCCCCCGCTTGCAAGCAATTACGCAACCGCTACCCCTCGCTCATCAAGAAGATTGGTGACGAAGGTTTTATGAATCCCGAGTCATCAGAGACCGGCAATTATATCGCCAAGATTTGCAAAGAGATTACCGACCGTTATGACATCGACGGTATTCATTTAGACTATATCCGCTATCCGGAGAAATGGTCGCTTCGCGTCAGTCGCGAGCAGGGGCGAAGTTATATCACCGATATTGTCCGTAAGATTCACCGCGCCGTGAAAGGTTCGAAGCCCTGGGTGAAACTGAGTTGTTCGCCCATCGGCAAGTACAGCGATTTGTCGCGCTACAGCAGCAAGGGTTGGAATGCTTACCACACCGTTTGTCAGGATGCCCAGCGCTGGCTGCGTGATGGTTTGATGGACGAGCTGTTTCCGATGATGTATTTCCGTGACAACCACTTCTACCCTTTCGCCATCAATTGGAAAGAAAAAGACTACGGTCGCATTGTAGCCCCCGGCTTAGGCATTTGGTTCTTGGACCGCCGTGAGGGCAACTGGCCTTTGAGCGATATCACGCGTGAGTTGCAAGTCCTGCGCGAGTTGAAATTAGGTCACACCTATTTCCGCAGTAAGTTCTTCACCGACAACACGAAAGGCATCTACAACTATGTCCGCGACACGTTCGACCCCTACCCGGCCCTTGTGCCCGCCATGACCTGGGAGCACAGCACCCCTCCGAGTGCCCCCCAGCGTTTCGGTCAGAAATTGCACGACGGTGTTTTAGAACTGCGTTGGGATGGTGCGCGCGACAACAGCGGCGCCCCCTACTTATTATATAATGTGTATGCCAGCCGCACCTCTCCCGTGGATGTGAATGATGCGCGTAACCTGATAGCCGCCCGTTTGGTTGTGAACCAACTGTTCTTGAAGTCGGACAAAGACGAGCGTCCGCTTTATTACGCCATCACAGCCATGGACCGTTACGGAAATGAGAGTGCCCCCTTGCAGAGCAACGCCATTGTAGGCGGTTCGCGCCACATCGCCTTATTGCAGAACGACGGTCGCCGTCTGACCTTGCCCGCCAAAGACCCCGGTCTTGATGCGAGTGTCATCATCATTGAGAGCATGGTAGGCAAAGAAGTGGCCCGCAAACCTTATATGGGCGATTATGTAGATATCAGCCGACTGCCCGAAGGGATGTATGTGGTACGCGCCCAGACGCGCCGAAAGGTCACTCACCGTTTGGGAGAGTTTATTATCAAGCGGTGAGAGAGGATAGGATATTATAGGGACTATAGAAACTACAGGGATTATAGAAGAACAGAAACTATAGAGGGATAGATAATATAGGAGCAAAGAAAAGGCCGGCCTGGAAAAGGCCGGCCTTTAAGGTGTTATTAGAAGGGAAGATCGTCGGTGGAATCGCCGGCGGCAGGAGCATCAGCAGGCGTTGGAGCTGGTGCTGCCGGTTGCGGAGCTGCAGCTTGTGGAGCTGCGGGTGCTGGAGCGTTGTTGGGGAATGGTGCCGGAGCGCTGTTGGGGAACGGTGCCGGAGCGCTGTTGGGGAACGGAGCCTGTTGAGCGAATGGCGGCTGCTGACCAGCAGGTTGCGCCATATAAGCCTGGGGTTGAACGGGTTGTTGTGTCGGGTCGAAGGGTCTCACATCAAATGCTCTGATGCTGTTGAACCATCTTCCGTTATACTCATGTGCATCGATGTCGAACGAAACCATCACCTCCTGCCCCAGTTGAATGTTAAAGCGCTGCAGTCTGTCAGCACCGAATACAGAGAACACCATTTTTCTGGGAAATGTGTCGTGTGTCTCAATCACGAAGTCCTGAGCCACCCACTCACCCCTTGCCGACACACCATTTCTTGGCGGTACGACAGCAATTACTTTACCTTGTAAATCCATTGTATAAAATTATTATTGATGTTATGTTTGTCGTTTTCATGGAATGAACATCCCGAAATCGAATGCGAAATTACAAAAATAGTTTCAAAAAGCGAAATTTTTCCTTATTTTTTTGTTTTAGAGAGAGGATTTTCGTAATTTTGTATCGTTATAGAGAATATTAACTTAAAACGAGATACCCATGAGATTTACCTTATCAAGTACGGCTCTGAGCAGCAGCCTGTCGTCGCTTGCCCGCGTGATTAACAGCAAGAATACCCTTGCGATCTTGGATAGCATTCTGTTTCAGGTCCATGGCGGTCAGTTGGTGCTGACCTCTTCCGACAGCGACAACACGATGAAGACCACTCTTACCTTGGATGAATGCGAGGGTGAGGCCGACATCTGCATCCCCAGTCGTACTATCCTCGACTCTGTGAAAGAATTGCCAGAGCAGCCTCTGACCTTTGAAATCAACACTGCCGACTATTCCATCCGTGTTCTTTATCAGAATGGTGTATATAATTTCACCGGCATCGATGCTCAAGACTACCCCCTGACCCAACCGTTGTCGGACAACTGCACGATAGTGACGATGGACAGTTCCGTGTTGTTGAACAACATCAACCGCTCGTTGTTTGCCACCGCCCAAGAGGAGTTGCACTTGGTGATGAACGGCATTTATTTTGACCTGACCGAGGAGTGTGTGTCGATTGTGGCGACCGATGGCAAGAAGTTGGTTCGCAACAAGAATTTCACCGTCAAGGTAGATCAGCCCGTATCTTTCATCCTTCCCAAAAAGCCTGCCACGCTGTTGAAGAACGTGCTCACGAAAGATGGCGGCGATGTTGTCGTGAAGTTTGACAACCGCAGCGCAGTCATCAGCTATTCCGGCGGTATGTTAACCTGCCGTTTGCTCGACGGCCGTTATCCGAAATACAATTCCGTCATTCCTCAGAACAATCCGAATCAGCTGACCATCGACCGCCGCACCCTTTTGAGTGCCCTTCGCCGCGTGTTACCTTTCGCGAGCGAAAGCAGCCAGTTGGTTCGTCTGCGCACCGAGTTAGGCAAGTTGGAGGTGTCGTCCGAAGACATCGACTTTGCAACAAGTGCGAAAGAGAGCATTACCTGCGAGTATGTCGGAGTCCCGATGAGCATCGGTTTCAAGGGTAGCAATCTGACAGAAATCCTCAGCAACCTGGACAGCGACGAGGTTGTCATTGAGCTGGCCGACCCGGGCCGTGCCGGTGTTGTGACCCCCGCCGTACAGCCTGAGAACGAGGAAGTGCTGATGCTGATTATGCCTGTATTACTTAATGATTAGTTCTTTATAGGAGATGAAACTGAATCTGACCCGCCCGTTGATTATCTTCGACTTAGAGACAACGGGGTTGGACCTTGTGAAAGACCGCATTATACAGATTGCGTACATCAAAGCCTACCCCGACGGTCATGAGGAGCGCGCCGACTACAAAGTGAACCCCGGTCGTCCCATCCCCCCGGAGATCAGCCGTCTGACCGGCATCAGCGATGATGACGTGAAAGACGCCCCGCCGTTATCCACTTTAGCGAAGACTTTAGCAGACGATTTCAAGGGGTGCGACTTTGCCGGCTTCAATTCCAACCATTTTGACATACCGATGTTGGCAGAGGAGTTGTTGCGTGCCGGTGCGGAGTTTGACTTCAGCAAATGCCGTCTGATTGACGTACAGACCATCTTCCACCGTATGGAGCCCCGCAACCTGAGCGCCGCTTATCAATTCTACTGCCATCGCGACATGGAAGAAGATTTTGCGGCTCACCGTGCCGACCAAGACGCCGAAGCCACCTACCGTGTGCTCCAAGGGCAGTTAGACCTGTACAAGAGCGAAGGGCCGCTTCATGAGCCCGATGCGACGGCTTATGCCAAGAAGCGTCAGTTGCCCAACGACATGGACGAATTGAGCCGTTTCTCCAAGACCAATGACAATGTAGATTTTGCCGGTCGGATCATTTGGAAGACCGTTATGGGCAAAGACGGTCAGCCACTGATGAACAGCGACGGCAGCGTCAAGCGTCAAGAAGTGTTCAATTTTGGCAAGTATAAAGGCTGGGCCGTCACCGATGTATTACACCGTGACCCCAGTTATTACAGTTGGATGATGAACGGAGACTTTGCGCTCAACACAAAACAGGCATTGACCCGTATCCGTTTGCGTGACTTTAATTCGAAATAGATGTTATCAGGAAAGAAAATCGTATTGGGCATCACAGGCAGCATCGCCGCCTATAAGGCCTGTCTCATCATCCGCGGTTTGATTAAGCGCGGAGCAGAGGTTCAGGTAGTCATCACCCCTGCCGGCAAGGAGTTTATCACCCCTATCACCCTGTCCGCCCTGACCCACAAGCCCGTCATCAGCGAGTTTTTCTCACAGCGTGACGGCACTTGGCATTCACATGTCGATTTGGGTCTTTGGGCCGATGCGATGCTGATAGCGCCTTGCACCGCGAGCACCTTGGGTAAGATGGCTCACGGAGTAGCCGACAACATGCTCATCACGACCTATCTGTCGATGAAAGCCCCCGTCTTCATAGCTCCCGCCATGGATTTGGACATGTATGCCCACCCATCGACGCAACAGAACATCGAGCGTCTGACGAGTTACGGCAACCGTTTCATTGAACCAGCCAGTGGTTTTCTGGCCAGTGGATTAGAAGGTAAGGGTCGCATGGAAGAACCTGAGGTGATTGTTGACACTTTGGACCGTTTCTTTGAAGACGGAATCACAGAGCCTGCTCCCTCCGTATGTGATTTACAAGGCCGCCGTGTATTGATTACCGCAGGTCCCACCTATGAGAAGATAGACCCCGTCCGCTTTATCGGCAACTATTCAAGTGGCAAGATGGGCTATTCATTAGCCGTGGAGTGTGCCCGTCGTGGTGCCGAAGTGGTGTTGGTCAGCGGTCCTGTTCAGTTAGCCACGCCTGCCGGTGTGAACCGCATCGACGTGGAGAGTTGCAATGAGATGTACGACGCCTGCATGAAGGAGTTTCCTCAGTGCGACGCCGCCATCCTTTGTGCCGCTGTGGCCGATTTCCGCCCGGAGAACACCGCCACAGAGAAGATTAAGCGTAAAGGAGACGCTTTGGAACTGCGTCTGGTGCCCAATCCCGACATCGCCGCATCGTTGGGCCGTATCAAAGCGCCTCATCAGGTGATGGCCGGTTTTGCTTTAGAGACGAACAACGAACTGGCAAACGCCACCCACAAGTTGGAGAAGAAGAATTTGGACTTCATCGTGCTCAACAGTCTTCGCAACGCCGGCACCTGTTTCGGCAGTGATGATAATCAGATTACCATTATCACCCGCCAAGGCCGCAAGAACTTCGGCAAGAAGCCGAAGAGTGCTGTAGCCAGCGACATCATCGACGAATTATCAAACCACCTTAACGAAATACATTCATGAAAGCGACCGAACAAAGTATCCAGCAGATAGAACGTCTGATTCGTAAGATTTGTCAGAAATTCCCGTCCACCGATGACCCGACCATACTGACCGACATTCATTTGCGCGTATCGCCCGACAGCGGTGAGTTGCTGGCATTTGATGATGATGACCAGGAGATTACCCGTTGTGTGGTTGAACAGTGGATAGACAACAAAGAAGACCAGTTTTACGACGATGCCGCGGAGACCCTTCGCCGTGTGCTGAAACGTCTTCACGACCAGGTTGACAAGCTCGGCATCCTCCGTCCGTTCAGTTTTGTATTAGAGGACGAGGACAAAGAGCATTTGGCCGAATTGTATGTATCCGACGGTGACACCATCATTATCGGTGGTGAGCTGATGAAAGATTTGGACAAAGACTTAGACCGTTTCTTTGAGAAACTGATGAAAGATGAGTTGTAAGGTTACAACTTCACTTTCTTGACCACCCCTTTGCTCTCATTACTCATACGGTCGAGCGCCGTAATGACATACACACATTTCTGTTTGCCATTCTGATAGGGCATTTTATAGAAGGTGTTGGTCGTGATGGCCACGATCTTCTCAGGCTTTGACAAATCCACCTTCTCATTGTCAGCGAACCGATAAACCACATATTTATAGGGTTCGTTTTTCCATCCTTTTCCCGATGGAGCAGTCCAA
Source organism: uncultured Prevotellaceae bacterium (assembly GCA_946404865.1). Taxonomy (GTDB): domain Bacteria; phylum Bacteroidota; class Bacteroidia; order Bacteroidales; family Bacteroidaceae; genus Prevotella. Next base: position 7,667 of record CAMJFC010000017.1, on the reverse strand, counting down.
AAGAGGACATAATCATTGTTTACCCACATGTCTTTCACCTTTTTCGGATGAGCGGGTGCAGCGTCATCAATGAAAGGCATAAGCGGTTGCAGCGCAGGTCTCTTCCAATAAGCGTCGCGCAGCACATGTCCGTAGTTACCCACATTATCCACCGCAGCCTTCGCATACCAGAGCACCATGCCGTTGACATGGTCAGCTTGTTTTCTCAGTTTGTATTTCGCCGTGATCTGACTTGCAGCGGGATTATCCGGGTCAGCATATTTTGCTGTCCTCTCCACATCCTCACCGATATACAGCGGTCTGTTTGCAGCATGGTTGTTCCACCAATTGATCAGCGTCTTATAGTCGGCTGAACGGTGTCCTATCTCCCAATAGAGTTGTGGCACGCAATAGTCAATCCATCCCTTATTGACCCATAGCAGCACATCGGCATAGAGGTCATCGTAGTTTTGCAACCCGTTGGTATTACTTCCGTTCGGGTCATTCCGTTTGTTGCGATAAATGCCAAACGGAGACACACCGAACTTGACGTACGGTTTGCGATGATGGATGGTTTTCTCCAATTGCTGTATGAAGAGGTTGACGTTTTCGCGTCTCCAGTCATTTTTATTCGAGATATGTTTATGGTTATTGTTCCGGAACTGCTCATCATCCGGAATATTCTGTCCCGCTACAGGATAAGGATAGAAATAGTCATCAATATGCAGTCCGTCGATGTCATACCTGCTGACGATATCGTCAACGACCCGACAGATATAATCTCTGTTTTCAGGAATACCCGGATTGAGAATATATTGTCCGTCGTAGGGGAACACGAGGTCTGGTCTTTTCACCGCGATGTGATTATATGCGAGTTCATTCGTCGTTTTTGTCTTCGCCCTATACGGGTTGATCCATGCGTGCAGTTCCATTCCCCGCTGATGACATTGTTCAATCATCCACTGCAGCGGATCCCAATAAGGCGCAGGCGCCACGCCTTGCCGACTGGTGAGGAACCGGCTCCACGGTTCGATTTTACTGGCATACAAGGCATCGCATTCGGGCCTCACCTGGAAGATGATGGCATTGCACCCGTCTCTTTGCAGTTCATCAAGTTGACTGCTGAGTGTGTTTTGCATCTGTTGTGTCGATAATCCGATAAACTGTCCGTTAACACATTGAATCCATGCCCCTCGGAATTCCCTTTTAGCCGGAGAAGAGGCCGTGGACACCAGTTGTTCACCTTTGCATGAGGTGAGCATCACCCCAGCGATAGCACATAATGCGAAGATCAAATTTCTCATGAAATGGTATGATATATGAATTTGGGTGCGAAGATACGAAAAAAAAATGACACAGACGCAGTTCATGACGATAAAAGAATCAAAAAAAGGCACCCCCATACATAGATAAAAAGGCACCCCGTACCTGGAGTGCCTTTTATATCTTTATAAGCGGATTTTAGAAGACGTATCTCTTGTCAGTAATCTTAGCGTTTCTCATCAGTTCGTTGAACATAACGCTCTGGTTCAGTCCGAAGCTCTGAGCGGCTCTGGCCTTATACTGTTTCTCGTCGAACGTACCCTCGAGCGTTCTCTGCTCCGTCACTTGGAAGAAGTAAACGCCATTGTTGCCTTTGACGGGTCTCTTGCTGAAACCAGGTTTGCTTGCAGCCACAGCGCCAGCCAGTTTGGGTTCTTGGCGATAGTTTGCGAACGACACGTGAGCGATGGTGTCCACTCTGCAGGTCAAGCCGGCCACCGCTTTGGCAGCATCGATAGAATTGACGCTCTTCGTGGCATCGAGAATCTTCTCGGCCTTTTTATCATTGAGAGCCATCTGTTTCACATATTCATTGACCATGGTGTCGTCCAAAGGTCTGTAGCCTTGGTCATAGATACCCGTGATAGCGACAGCCACGAGAACCGTGTTTTTGTCACCGTTCATGGTCTCTTCCTCACATTCGAACTCATCAGACAGGTCACCCACCTTGCGGTCCTCGTTGAAGATCCAGCGGAACAACTCCTTGGCACCAGAGCCGTCGATACGGGTCATACCATTGGGACTCGAGGTCATATAGTTGTATGAAGAAGACTTGACACCCAGGTTCTGCTCACGGAGGTCGCGCAGGTCAACCACAGTGAAGTTATTCTGCGCAGCGTTCTTCTCAATATCCTCGACCTTACGGTTATCAGCGAGGAAGAGTCTCATTTTCTCGTTGAACTGTCTTGAAGTCTCCGGAGAATATGTGATTTCGCGTTTCACCTGAGCCAGGACATATTTCTGCACAGGTTTCTTCTGTGCCAGCACCTGCAGGATCAGTTTGTTGCCTGAGTAATTGATGACTTTCATTTCATTGGGCGTCATGTTATGGATAGCAGTGATGAGGTTAGCCAATTCAGCATCGACATTGGCGGTCTCGTATTGGTTAGACACCATCCACTGTTTTTCGCCGGTATCACCATATTTCTTCGCCATGACCTCGAAGTCCTCTCCGCCTTGGATGGCCTTCACGATACTGTCGGCACGAGTAGCGGCCTCGGTCACATCTTCACCTCTTACGCCAATGGCACGGAATTGAATTGAGTCGGGCAGAGATGTTTTTGAGAACACCCGGATGACATTCATCGTGTTGTCAGCAGCGTCATAGAAGGGGCCCTTGACCACATTGACACCCACGGAGTCCACCATATTAGCCACGGCAGGCGACAGAGCGTTCTTGGTGACAGGAACGCCAGAATATTGGATATCTGAATCAAATTCGCGCACGCAGTGTTTGATGCTGTCGGTGTTTGCGGGAACAGAATCGAGTTTTGCAGCAGCCTCAACGAGCAGTGCATTCAGTTCCTCCTTATCATTGTCGGAAGCCTCTTTTTTGATGACAATCAGTTTTCCGGTGCGCACCTCCTCATCGAGTTTGATTCTTGCGCCCTCTTTCAGTTCATCGTATTTGCTCTTCAGGTCAGCGTCAGCCACAGTGACGGCGCTGTCGTTGATAGCTCTGAAATCGAAAGCAGCACAAACGATGTCGCTCTCTTTCTTTTCGGCATCGAACAAGAACTTAGCCTCCACGGGGTTAGAGATGGCGCAAGCTTGGAGCAGGGCGTTGTATTTCTCGAAGAGCAGCTGTGTGCGCAGCTGTTTCTCTTTGAAGAGCAGGTAATTGTACATTTGAACAGCTTGTGCATTATTGCTCTTTTCAGCGGCCTCTTTCACGCTGTTGACGAATTGTCTGTATGCGTTGACATCAAAAAGACCGGTCTGCTGGTTATGCACTTGCGGTATGGGGAAGTTAGCCAAAGCCGGGTGTGCCCCCTTCGTCATGAGGTCGTTCACCTCTTCGTCGGTCACTGTGAGTCCGATTTTATGAGCCTCAGCGGTGATGAGTTTTTCCTGTAAGAAATAGTTCCAAGCCATTTCTCTCAGCTGCTCTTCACTTTCCTGCCGACCTTCCATTTTCATAAATTCGGCAAATTCCTCAGCAAACTTCTGATAGTCTTGCACGTTAATTTTTTCACCAGCGATTTCAGCCATCCGCTGACTTCTCTCCGCCTTCGAACCTTCGCAAGATTTGAAGAGGTCACCTGCGATGAAGGCAAACAAGCCGAGACCGATGATACAGATGAGTATCGCGCCTCTGCTTCTGATTTTTCCTAATGCTGCCATTACTTTTTTGTTGTTGTTATTTTTATTGTTCTTTTATCGTTATTGACGGTTTACTCAGTGGTTTTGAGCCCCGTTTTTGGGTTTATACGCCAAAAAGCGCACAAAATTACGAAGAAAAACGCAAACAGGCGAATTTTTTTCTTGAAAAATGCTTTACGACGTCACTTTTAGTTTGACAAGCTCGATTTTGGTCATCGTTTTTTTGATAATTTGGAATTCGAAGTTTCCAATTTTGACCACTTCGTTGAGTTTCGGGAAACTTTGGTATTCATGTAGGATCAGTCCTCCGACAGTCATGTACTCATCGCTTTCCGGCAGTTGGAGGTCGAACATCTCGTTGACTTTGTCAATCTCCAATCTTGCCGAGAGCATATATTCGTTTTCGCCTGTTTTTTTCGCTTCGTATTTCGTATTGTCGTGTTCGTCTTCGATGTCGCCGAATATCTCCTCCACCATATCCTCAAGAGCGACCAGTCCTGCTGTGCCACCGAACTCATCGACAACCACCGCCAGGCTTTTTTTCTGTTGCAAGAGCATGCGCATCAGTTTTTGTGCCGCCATGGTTTCGGGAACGAATGGCATCTTCTGGATGTGTTTGATCCATTCGTTGGCATTTTTAAACATCTCTGAAGAGTGAATATAGCCAATGATGTGGTCTATATCCTCATGATAGACAATGATTTTCGAGTTGCCGCTTTCAATAAAGCGTTGTTTGAGCGTTTCACTATCGCAATCATCGGGCACAGCATTGATTTCAGTTCTTGGAATCATGCAGTCTCTCACCTTCGTGTCAGAGAAGTCGAGTGCGTTTTGGAAAATCTTCACCTCATCGTCTATGTCGTCCTCGTTTTTGGCATTATCGATGCTGCTTTGAACGAGGTAGTCCAAATCCACTTTCGAGAACACCTCGTCGGTAGCCTCCTGTGTCATCTTCACCCCCACGATACGCAGCAGGCATCTTGACAGGAACGTGGCCAATCGCGAGATAGGCCAAAGGATGACATAGCAGAAGAATGCGGGTAAAGCGAAGAAGGTGAGCAAGCTGTTCGGGTTGCTTTTAAAGAAGATTTTGGGTAGGAACTCGCCGGTAAAGAGGATGATGACGGTAGAGAGGATGGTATCGGCTGTGACTCGCAGTCCGTCGGACAGGTGGCTGAAAATCGTTGCATCAAAGAGTTGTGCGATAAGGATACCATATACGACGAGTGCGATATTATTCCCGACGAGCATGGTACTGACGAAGTGGTTGGGATGGCTGTAAAAGACAGCCAGGCACTTTTGCGAAAGCCCGTTTTTCTCCTTGTCCATTTCCGCCAACATCCTGTTGCTGGAAACGAACGCAATCTCCATGCCCGAGAAGAATCCGGAGAAAATCATCGTAATGACGATGCCCACTATGAGAGAGACGCTCACTATCATCAGTTATTGTTCAGTATGGGTTAAAGGAATGGTCTTCCGTTTGGGGTTCGGCCGGTAGGGTTGTCTTCCTGTTGACATAGCCGAGTCGCTTTGGCTTTCGGTCATATTCTCCCTTGGCGACTTGTCCACATCACCTTTATCGAACGCCCCTTTGGTGTTCGACACGTGATACTTCGTCATTCTCTCGTCGCTTCTGAAGCTGTTGCCTTGCAACTCGCGTTCGGGAGTAATGATATGAGAAAACTTATTAGAGTAGAGCTCATGCGACCTCTCGTCCCAGAAAAGCTCTTCACTTTTGAACCTCACCCCGTTTTTCGACAGAATCCTCACCCTTCCGTGCAACTCCCAGAGTTTATTCGTGTCATAGTAATAAGCCGTATCACACTGGATATATGACTGCACATGGAGTGTGAGGTCAAACTGTTCGAGAAACAGTCCTTTATCGAATATCCACCTCGATGGGTTTCTGTTGGGATTCATCTCCCACCGTTCAGCCACGATACGATATTTGATGATGCCCGAGTCGGAGATGAGCGTATTCACGCCATACGACACCATCGCCGCCACAGAGTCTTGTGGTCTGATGGCGGGTGCCGTCCTCTCCCTATCCTGTCCGCAAGCCAACATGAGCCATAGGGCGATGACCCAAGGAATCATACTGTTTCGCATCGTCGTCAGGCTGTTGTCAGTTCACTTTCCATTTCATGAACCACCTCTCATTGAAAGTCAGTCCGAGATTGATTCTGAACACATTCTCTGTGAGCAGTCCCTCACCGGCATTATGAACCCACTGAGCGCTGATATTCAGAATTGAGCGGTTGTTCCACACATTGATGATAGGAATACCCAATCCAGCGGTGACACTGATCTCCTTCGGTCCGTCTTTTCCATTTATATTTAAATAAGGTGTAGCATAGGACACGCCCATTCGATAGTGCACCCTTTTGAGGTATTTCGTAGAGTTCTCATCGACGCAATAATCCATACCGAGATTGAGTTTTTTCCTATCCTGGTAATAGGCATTATTGAGAACGAACGCCGTTTGGTTGCCAGAAGTGACGAGTTCTGGGTATCCGACATCAGCCCACTTTTGGAGAGTGAAATCGACACCGATTCTCCATGAGTTATTGTGGTTCCACATCAGACCCGCTCCGAAGGTATGCGGCAGTTTGAACGCGTCATTCATCTTCACCGTAGCGGTATCGCTGACCCCGGTCTGTGCGTTGGTTGACACGATCAGGCTCTCCATGTCCGCCTTCAGGTTATGTCCGAAACCGTATGTCAAGCCCAGCGTCAATTGGTCTTTCTTTGACAGTTTCGCAGAGAACTGCAATCCGAAATCGAGTGTATAGTTAGAGATGCTTGTCTTATAGAACTTCGACAGCATATTCGCCGCCGCATCGCTATAGATATTGGTAACCGTTTTATCCTGTTTTCCCCACAAATAGGCACCATTGACGCCGAACGACACCCCTTTGATCGGTTCCCATCCGAATCCGAGGAAGGCTTGATGCAATCCACCCGTGCCAAAATAAGTATTGGTGTACGTGATATCCGTAGAACTGATATTTTCTTTCGCGGAATAGTTGTATCCCATATTTGAGTAAGGCAGGATACCGACACTGACACCGACATGTTTGAACGCCCTGAATCCCGCCACCATATAGTCGAAGGCAGCAGATTTGGCATTTAATTTTTTCCCGTTTTCTTGAAAATGCGACAATTGACCCGAAGCTCCCACATCGAAAACGAACGTGAGAGAGTCCATCGAAGAGTAAGAAGCCGGATTGAGCGTATTGACCATATTATGTTCGCGCGCTCCGATACCCACACCATTCATGCCTTTATTAAATCCCTGCGACTGGTCTCTGAGGAGACCCATGCCAAACTGGCTATATGGCGAGATTGTCGTGTACTGATTGTTATTCTGTACCTGTGCAGACAATGATGCAGCTGTGACCGCAAAGATAGCGGCGCATATCAATTTTTTCATATATGAAATTGTCTTGTCTTCAAATTCAGCTTGCAAAATTATTGAAAAAAAACGAAATCGTCGCATGTTTTTACAATTATTGATATAAAAGGAAGTATTTAACAAAAAATTAGCATTACTTTTGCAACAGTTTAGACCAAAATGATATGGACAGACGTTTGATATCCGACGAGCAGACATTAGACAACGCGGGCGTACGCGTGACTGCGGTGCGCCTGTTGGTCCTTCATGAGATACGCACCCGTTTCCACGACACGTTCAGCCTGGCCGACTTGGAAGCCGCCTTGCCCACAGTTGACCGCTCCACCCTTTTCCGCACCCTGACCACCCTCTCGGAATCACATCTGCTTCATGAGACCGACGATGGCAGCGGAGCCCACAAATACTGTCTCTGCCAGTGCGACGACACCCATCATCATACGGGTCATGTCCATCTGACGTGCCGTCGGTGTCATCGCACCTATTGTCTGACCGACGTGAAGATTCCCCCCGTGCCCATGCCTGAAGGATTTGTGGCGGAAGAGACGGAATACATCATTAAAGGGGTGTGCAAGGAGTGCAGTAATAGAGGTGAGAGGTAAGAGGTAAGAGGTAAGAGGTGAGAGGTAAG